>NZ_PNCT01000082.1:0-19075 GCF_005887365.1 Pseudoalteromonas sp. S3785
AAATTTGTTCAAACTAGGGGCTATTTAATCGCGGCGCGAGGTTTGTAACCTAGTGGGCTAAGTAAAAGCCGAGCAACAAAGAGTAAATAGCCTCTAGTAAGAACCCTTTGGGCAGCGCCTGTTTGGCATTAATGCTACGTTATCGCCCAATTATGGGGAATAACCACACTACATAGGCTCTGCCTTGCCTAAATACCAAACAGGCTGCTGCAAATTTAACCTTGAAAGATCAACAGACCCTAAAGATATACACATAGTGCTTAATATTGACTACCACAATAGGCTTTTTTACGCGTTTTTACAAAGATTTGTGGTACGCTAAAAACCGTTAAAAAATAACGAACTATTTTTAAAAATACAGTCTAACTCTTGAGTTACTCACTTATAAACCTTATAACTAGGTCAGTATTAATCACCTAAAACAAATTAGGTACAAACCCAGCTGACGAGGAAGTCTATTTATTATGGCAGCTAACGCATTCAAACAATTAAAAACGTACTTAGATACACAAATTATTGGCCAGCCAGAGCTTACTCAAGCACTCCTTATTGCCATTTTAGCTGATGGGCACCTATTAGTAGAAGGCCCACCAGGGCTTGCAAAAACCCGTGCTGTTAACGCCCTTGCTAAAGGCATTGAAGGCTCGTTTCAACGCGTTCAGTTTACGCCCGACTTATTACCTGCAGATGTCACAGGCACCGATATTTACCGCCAACAAACAAGTGAATTTGTGTTTGAAAAAGGCCCTTTATTTCATAACCTTATTTTAGCCGATGAAATAAACCGTGCCCCTGCAAAAGTACAATCAGCGTTATTAGAAGCCATGGCAGAGCGCCAAGTAACGGTAGGTAAAAACACCTACCCGCTTAGCGATTTGTTTATGGTAATGGCTACCCAAAACCCGCTTGAGCAAGAAGGGACTTACCCGCTGCCAGAGGCACAATTAGACCGTTTTTTATTACATTTAAGCATTGATTACCCAGGTGCAGAGCACGAGCTGGATATACTGCGGTTAACCCGTGGTGAAGCGCTTAATGAACACCAAGCGGTAATGCAGCAAATTACCCAAAGCGACTTATTTGCCGCTCGCCAAGCTATTTTAGGGCTGTATTTAGCCGAGCCGCTTGAGCAATATTTAGTACAGCTTATTATTGCAACTCGTGAAGGGGCTAAGTTTGATGAGCAACTTGGCCGTTGGATTGAGTTTGGCGCAAGCCCCCGTGCCACCATTGCACTTGATAAATGTGCCCGTGCCCACGCTTGGTTACATGGCCGTGATTTTGTTGCACCCGATGACATTCAAGCCGTTGTACATAATGTACTGCGCCATCGTATTATTTTAAGCTACGAAGCACAGGCTGATGGCATTACTAAAGATCAGGTGATAAGCCGTATTGTTGAACTTGTAGCCGTACCCTAAGTTATGCAAACACAATTAGACTCAAAGGCGTGGCTAAAGCAAAGCTATAGCCACGGTGTAAATTTAGCGCTAAAAGAGCTTATGTATTACAAAGCAAAAGCGCAATTGCTAGAGCTTGCACCAAAAGTTAAAATTAAAAACAGTTTAGTTGGGCAATACCTTGCGCCTCACAAAGGCCGAGGCATGGAGTTTGCCGAAGTACGCCATTACCAGCAAGGCGATGACATTCGCTCTATTGACTGGCGAGTAACAGCGCGTACCGGCGAAACCCATACAAAGCTTTTTCAAGAAGAAAAAGAGCGCCCTGTGTTTGTATTTACTGATTTTTCAAACTCTATGCTATTTGGCTCAAAGCTGCTGCTTAAGTCGGTACAAGCTGCGCACATTAGCGCGCTAGTTGCGTGGTCGGCGTGTCAGCGCGGTGATAGAATTGGCGGCATTGTGTTTAACCAGCACTCGCATTTAGAACTTAAGCCAAGCGCACGCGAAAAAGCCGTTCTTAAACTTTGCCATAACCTATGCGACAACCACCAACAAGCACTTAACAATATAGACAAACAAGCCACTAACAACTTTAGCGATAATTTAAAACGCCTTAACCATTTAGCAAAACCTGGCAGCTTGGTGTATTTAGTCTCTGATTTTAATGCCCTAGATGATGCAAGCTTTAAGCAATTAGAAATTTTAAGCCGCCACTGCGAGCTGATAGGCTGTCATATAAGTGACCCATTTGAGCATCAGCTCCCTGCGTTTAAACAAACTGTAACGGTAAGTGCAAATAATCAAGACTTTGCCCTTCCACTAATGGACAGTAATTTTAGAAAACGCTTTGCAAAAAATGCCGAGCACGCATTTAGTACTCGCCTTAACCGCTTAACTAAATCAGGCCTTAATTTAATATCATTCAATGCAGCCAGCCCGCTTGAACTGCAATTAGTGAGAAAGTAACCATGCAATCCAATCCACTCGACGGCCTGCACGACATAATAGCACCAAGCCAAGTAAGTTGGTGGCCACTCGCTCCTGCTTGGTGGGTTATTATTACCCTGTTATTTATATTAATTTGTGCAGCTGCTTTTTGGTTTTACAAAAATCACAAATTTAAAAAGCCAAAACGTTACGCAATAGATTTAAGTAAAACAGAACAAAACCCGCTCACCCTTCATATTATTTTAAAGCGCCTTGTTATTGAGTATTACGACAAACGCCTAGCTGCACAGTCAACCACTAATTGGTGCAATACGCTTAATGCGTTAACAGGTTTAAGCTTTAGCGAGCAGGAAATACTCAGCCTGTATAACACCGAGCAAGCAAACAAAGAACTAACCGACAAGTTTCGCCAAGGTATTAAACAATTTAAGTTAAAGGAGTCAGTACATGTTTGAATTTAGCTGGCCCTGGTTATTTTTATTACTGCCGCTGCCTTTATTACTTTTATTATTAAAGCCAGCTGCAAGTAGCGCACAAACGCGCCTTCGCATTCCTAGCTTTGCTCAACACAATTTAGCCACACACAGCTTTGAACAAGGCACACGTAAGTTAAGTATTTTTGAATGGACTTTATGGTTATTACTGGTAACAGCGGCTGCAAACCCAACGTGGTTAGATGAGCCTATTTCATTACCTAATGAAGGACGCGATATAATGCTTGCGGTCGATTTATCAGGCTCGATGACCGAACAAGACATGGCCTACAACGGCCAATATGTTGATCGCCTCACTATGGTAAAAGCCGTATTGAGTGACTTTATAGAGCAGCGTCAAGGTGACAGGCTAGGGCTGATATTATTTGGCGATACCGCATTTTTACAAACGCCGCTAACTCGCGATGTTAAAACCGTAAGTAAAATGCTTAGCGAGTCTCAAATTGGCTTGGTAGGCCGCGCCACCGCTATTGGCGATGCGCTAGGTTTATCGGTAAAACGTTTTGCCAATAAAGATAAAAGTAACCGCATTGTGGTGCTATTAACCGATGGGCAAAACACCGCGGGTAATTTAAAACCTGAAGACGCCCTACTCCTTGCCCGCGAAGAAGGTATAAAAGTGTATACCATAGGGGTTGGCTCTGATAACCGACGCGGCTTTAGCCTTTTTAATATGGGCGGTATGAGTGGCGGCAGCTTAGATGAGAACCTATTAAAAGATATTGCTGAACAAACCGGTGGGCTATATTTTAGGGCCAAAGATGTAGCTGGACTTCAGCAAATTTACGCAGAGCTCGATAAGTTAGAGCCAATTAGCGCAGATGAGCAAACATTTCGCCCGCAAAGCTCATTGTTTTACTACCCACTACTTATTGCTATTTTGCTCATTAGTTTAAAAATACTGTTAAGCACCTTACGTGCATTAAAGGAGCCTAACTAATGGACTTTACATTTATTCGCCCCGCTGTTTTGTGGCTTTTGATACCAGCGCTGGCTTTGTTTTTTATCGCCTTTATTAAGTATAAAAAACAAAGCGCAGATAACCTAATAGCGACTCATTTGGCGCCGTTTATTATGAACGAGTCAAACACTAAAGCCAGCCAACCACTCTGGTTGGTTGCTGTATTTTGCTGTTTAGCGATTATGTTTAGTGCAGGCCCTAGCTTTGAAGAAAAACAGGTCCCTGTATTTCAAAGTAAAAGCGCTCGTGTAATTGTAATGGATATGTCGTACTCAATGTACAGTACCGATATAGCACCAAATCGTTTAATGCAATCGCGCTTTAAGGCACTCGATATGATTGAGCTGTTTAAAGAAGGCGACACGGCTTTAGTTGCTTATGCCGGCAGTGCCTATACTATTTCGCCACTTACAAACGATGCCACTACGCTTAGCAATTTAATTCCGAGTTTAAGCCCTGACATTATGCCCGATAAAGGCTCTAATGTTTTAGCTGGCCTTGATATGGCAAAGGAGCTTTTAACACAAGCAGGCTATATTGATGGCGATATAATATTAGTCACTGATGGCATAGACCAAGAAGAGCAAAGCGATATTACTAGCTTTACCAGTAATTCCTCTTATCGGCTAAATATATATGGCGTTGGCACAGAGCAAGGCGCGCCGATTAAATTACCTGAAGGCGGCTTTTTAAAAGACAGCTATGGTCAAATAGTCATTCCCACTATTAATATTAGCCGCTTAAAAAGCCTAGCGACGCGAAGTGGTGGAAAGTTTGCCCTTTACCAACCTAGCAGCAGCGACATAGCTACTTTTGCACCAAGTGCCAATAGTGAGTTATTAAAAGATGAAAAACAAAGCCATGCCCTTTGGCGTATAGACGCCGGTATATACGGGTTACTTATTTTACTGCCCTTAGGTCTTTATTTATTTAGAAGTGCAGCATTTTTAGGGGCCTTTTTGGTACTCAGCGTTTTGCCAACCCAGCAAGCAAGCGCATTAGAGCTCCCCTCTTTTTTAAAAAATACTGATCAGCAAGCACTTGATGCTTATAAAAATAAAGATTTTGAACAGGCCGCCAATGCCGACTCAAGCAGCTTAAAAGGGGCCGCATTGTACCAACAAGGTAATTTTGATGCCGCACTAGAAGCCTTTAGTAATGATAAATCAGCCACTGGTTTTTATAACTATGCCAACGCGCTTGCCAAATCAGGACAGCTAGAACAAGCCATAGATGCTTACAAACAAGCACAAACGTTACAACCTAACTTTAGCGAAGCCGCTGATAACCAAGCTTTGGTTGAGCAGTTGCTCGAGCAGCAACAGCAGCAACAGCAGCAACAGCAAGAGGGTGATTCGCAAGATAATCAGCAACAATCTGATCAAAGTGAGCAACAAAACAATCAGCAATCAGATCAAAGCCAACAAGGTGAAAATAGCGATTCTCAATCAGAGCAAAGCCAAGGCGAGCAATCACAAGATCAGCAAGGTGAGCCAAGTGATGAGTCTGACACTGAGCAAGACCAACAAAGTGCTGAGTCGGGTTCACAATCAGATAAACAAAATGAGCCAGACCTACAAACTCAGCCACAAGCTAATCAAGAGCAAAAACAGCCTGAGCAAACAAACGAAGAACAGGCTGAAAATGCTCAGCCGCAAACAGCGCAGCAGCAAACGTTAACAGATGAGCAAAAGCAAAACGCGCAACAAGCCGCGCAAGCACAAGCCCGTGAGCTCACCAACGAAGAGAAAGAAAAAGCCCAGCAGCTTAACCAGTTATTAAGAAAAGTACCGGACGATCCGGCAATTTTATTACGGAATAAAATGCAATTAGAAGCCCAAAAAAGACAATATCAACGTCGCCCTACAGGAGTAGAAAAATCATGGTAATGCGATTATTTTGCTGTTTATTGCTATTAAGTGCGATGCCATCATGGGCCGCCACCAAATTAGAGGCAAGTGTAGATAAAAACCCAGTCCTTGCTGGCGAGTTTTTTATGCTTAACATTTCAGTGGACGACACAATAAAAACCGAGCAACCCGACACCTCGGTGTTACTTAAAGACTTTGTCGTTGGGCCCACAAGTTTGAGTACGCGCACCAACATTATAAATGGCAGTATTAATAAGCAAACAACGTGGTCTGTAAAGTTAATGACCCGTAATGAGGGCGAATACACCATTCCAGCCTTTACCGTGGCCGGTTTAAGCTCGCAACCTATAAAATTAAAAGTGGCTAAACGCGCAGCCGATGCTGATAAAAATAACGATATTTTTTTAAAAACATCGCTCTCAAGTGACGCGTTGTTTGTTCAAGAAGCTGGCGTATATACGATTAAACTCTACCTAGCAAAAGAGCTACTTGATGGCAGTTTAAGTACACCAACCATGGAGGATGCCCAACTTACTCAATTAGGTAAACAAGCCGAAAGCTATGAGCTTGTAGATGGTAAACGTTATTTAGTGATCACCCGAGAATACTTACTACAACCGCAAAAAAGCGGCGTATATACGATTACAGGCCCTACGTTTCAGGGCCGTGTACAACAAAACTACCGCCAATTAGAGGTGTCTGCTTTAGGGGATGATCAGCAACTTGAGATAAAACCTATCCCAGCAAACTATAAAGGCGCATGGCTACCAAGTGAATTAGTTAATATTGATGAGCAGTGGCAACCTGATGAAAATACAGTAGAAGTTGGCACACCTATTACACGCACTATTACCTTAACCGCATTAGGGGTTACTAAAGAGCAACTGCCTGAAATTGATATGAAAACCATTGCGGGAATTCGCAGTTATCCCGACGAGGTAAAAACAAACAATGCAGTAAGAAACGGACGGGTTGTATCTCAGCAAACAGCGTCATTTGCGTTATTACCACAAAAAGCAGGTACCTACACCCTACCTGAAATAACATTGCCTTGGTATAACACCAAAATAAACCGTATTAGCTATGCTAAATTACCTGAACGTACTATAACCGTAACACCAAGCGCCAATGGTATAAACCCAAACACTGCTACAAACGACCCCCTTAATACAGGTGAGCCAAATTTGCCTGACAATAATCTAAGTAATACAGAGCAACTCAATACAGCAGTAGCCACGTCGCAAAGTGTTATTCCGCTTTGGTTAATTATTGTTGCCGTGCTGGGGTATATTTTTTGGATAATCACTGCAATTTTTTATTGGCTAAGCCGTTCTACTAATAATGAGCCAAAAAATAACAGTGCACCTGTAAATAAAGCCCAACCGCTTTCATTAAACGCGCTTAAAAATGCAGCTAAATCAAATAATCTCAATGCATTTTATAGCGAACTAAATGCGGTAGCGATTAAGCTTACGAGCAAAAAAGTGACTGCGATAGATACGTTAATACACAACATCAATAATGATGAACTGGCGACGCAGGTTAACCGTTTACAGTCAGCTCTTTATGCAAATAGCAGTGCAGATGTCGATCTTAATGCTATTATTAACATAATTGAGCAGCACCAAGTTCAACGTATAAAGTCGCAACAAGCTGTATTAAAAGACCTTTATTAACTAGTTTGATAAATTTAGGTCTTTTCATGCATTAAATAATAAATTTTAATTAAAAAAGTACTTATGCTTGGAAAGAAAAAATCAAATAATCAGGTCTTAGTTGATATGGCAGAGAAACAAAAGCGCTATGAAGCCTTGGTCCATGTATATAATAAGGAGCTTTATCGCTTTGCTTATTGGTTATGCCGTGACCCACATATTGCAGATGACCTAGTACAAGAAACGTTTTTACGTGCTTGGCGCTCGCTTGACTCATTATTGGATCAAAAAGCCGCCAAGCCGTGGCTGCTGACTATTTTGCGTAGAGAAAATGCACGTCGCTTTGAGCGCAAGCAATTTGACTACAGCGATGTAGAAAACGATACACTTGTCGATGAAACCAGTCATTCGTTAGATGATGAAATGGAACAAACGGTTATCCAACGCCAAATTGCGCTGTTATCTGATGAATACAGAGAACCCTTACTTCTGCAAGTTGTTATGGGGTGCTCTGGTGAAGAAATAGCAGAGATTCTCGATTTAAATAAAAACACGGTTATGACTCGTTTATACCGTGCCAGAAACCAACTTAAAGAGGCTTTAAGCCGTGATGATGAACAACTTAAAGGGGCATCAAAATAATGGATGAACTTGAGTTTCGTCGACGCACTATTGCGCAGCCAAACGATTTAGAAAAGGAGCTTTTAGAATTTGCTAAAGAAAGCTCTGAGCGACAAAACTTTATTAACGACATGAAAGACTTTGATAAACAAATTCAAGATGCGTTAGATGTGCCTGTGCCTGACAATCTTGCTGAGCGTATTCTTTTAAACACCTCGTTAAAAGAAAAAGCAATGCAAGAAGAGCAAGCAACTGGGGATAACGTTGTAGATGCACGCTCACGTTTTAAGTTTGACCGTGTTCACTTAGCCCTAGCCGCGTCTTTTTTTGTAGCTATTGGCGCATTCTTTTTTAGCACAGAGCAACACATTGCCCACGCAGCAGGTGAACATGCTTTAACCCATGTTTACCATGAAATTAGCGCCCTTGAAAAAACCAATGCTATTAGCCTACAAAGCGTTAACGATAAGCTTGCACTGCTAGGCGCTCATATAGAAGAGCTGCCCGGTAAGATTACTTATGCAATGTTTTGCGATTTCAAAGGAGAAAAAGGTTTGCACTTAATTTTTGAGTCAGACTTTGGCCCAATGACAGTGTTTATTGTTCCTTCTGAGAATAAGTCGTTTGGGTTTGGCGAAGATGATTTTCATGATTCTCGTTTTGCAGGGCATATTAATCGAGGTGAAAAAGCCGATACTATTTTAGTGGCAAATACCGGCGCGCCAATTAATGTGTACAACGAGCGGGTTACCAATGCTATTCGTTGGCTATAACTTTAATGTTATTTTAAAAGCGCTTAAATAAGCGCTTTTTTTGTGCCTATAAACAATTGCCACTGTTTACTTATCACTCGTTCACGTTGATTTTAAGCGTAATTTATTAAGTTCTACAACAAAGTAAATTATAATTCCTGCTCGATTTAAATTAAGGAATTTCATGAAGAACATCATCGTTATATTTTCTTTACTAGCACTACTTTGTACTGCCAGTTTTGATGTACATGCACGTAAAAAATTTGGTAGCAGCAAACGCGGCAAAACCCCAACAACTCAACAAACCGCACAAAAGCAAAAAGCTGACACGACAACACAAGCCCCGGCTACTAAAGCTAAGTCGAATAAAAAAGGCATAATGGCGGGCGTACTAGGTGGACTTTTAGCCGGTGGGTTAATTGCAGCAATGTTAGGTGATAATTTTGAAGGGTTTCAGCTATTGGAAATGATTTTATTAGCTGGAGCTGCATTTATTATATTGAAGCTTGTTATGGGCTTTATACGCGCTAAACAATCCCCGCAGCTTGCTGGCAATAATATGGGGCAAAATGCATTTAAACACGCTCAATCTGAGCAGCCTATAAATAATAGTTTTGCTCAGCAAAGTACTAGCGCAGAACAGGTGCCTTATAACTTACCACCCAATTTTGACGTAAATGGCTTTTTACAAGGTGCGCGTAGCCATTACCATACGCTACAGATAGCATGGAACAATGCTGATTATGCAACGATGGCTGAATACCTAAGCCCAGAGTTAGCACAAGAATTTAAAGCAGAACGCGAAGCGATTGAAAGTGTAGACACTGAAGTTATGTTTATAGATGCAGAGCTTGTTCGCGCCGATACAACAGCGAGCGCTTGGCAAGTAAGTATTCGCTTTAAAGGTAAGTATCGTGATTTAGGTGATAAAAAAGAAGAGCCAATTTTAGAAATTTGGCACCTTGAGCGCTCAACATCAAATGATGCACCATGGCTGATTGTTGGTGTTGAAGACTTAATTGAAAGCTAAGCTCATTTTAATACCAATCCGCATGATTCAGTGATCTATTTTGAGGAGGGGTATAAATTAAAAAAACCGCACAACCTTTGGTTAGTGCGGTTTTTTTGCTATTTAGCAGACGATTTATTTACATACGTCAGCGACAGCATTTGCAAAGTATTCAATGTTTGCATCGCTAATACCGGCTACGTTTACGCGGCTAGAACCAACAATGTATATACCGTATTCTTTTTGTAGGCGCGCAATTTGCTCTTTATTAATGCCTAAGAAAGAAAACATACCATGCTGGCGTTCAATAAACGAAAAGTCTTGCTCTATTTCTTTTGCTGCTAAGCTTTCTTTGATTAAGCTACGTAAACCATTAATACGATTACGCATTTCATCAAGCTCACTGTGCCACATTTGTGTAAGTTCTGTGCTGCTTAAAATAGTGTTTACAATGTCGGCACCGTGCGCCGGTGGCATTGAATAAATACTACGTACAACGCTTAATAGCACAGAGTTTGAAATATCTGCGGTTGCAGCGTCTTTTGCAATAATAGAACACGCACCAATACGCTCACGATATAAACCAAAGTTTTTAGAACAAGATGAACAAATAATTAGCTCTTCTACCGCATCAGCTAAAATGCGAAGCCCTCGTGCATCTTCTTCAAGTGATGAGCCAAAACCTTGATAAGCAATATCAATAAGTGGTGTAAAGCCGACTTCTTTTGCAAGCTGAGCAACGGTGTTCCATTGTGTCTCGTTTAAGTCCATACCACTTGGGTTATGACAACATGCATGAAGTAGCACAATGTCCCCTTTTGGTACTTGCTTAAGGGTGTTTATCATGTCGTCAAACAATAAGTCTTTGTTTTCGTAATCGTAGTACGGGTACTCTTTAACGTTTAAGCCTGCTGCTTCAAACAAGCTAATGTGGTTAGCCCATGTTGGTGTAGTTACCCATACTGTTGCGTCTTTATTGCAACGTTTAATAAACTCAGCCGCAACGCGAAGTGCGCCTGTGCCACCTGGCGCCTGTGCAGTGCGTACGCGGTTTGCTAAAAGCGCTTGATGCTCACCTAATAATAGGTTTTCCATTTTTTGACAGTAGTCTAAGTTACCCGCTAAACCAATGTAAGATTTGCTTGTTTCGTTTTCTAGACGAAATGCTTCAGCTTTTTTTACCGCTTTTAATACCGGTGTATTGCCTTGCTCATCTTTATAGACACCTACACCTAAATCAATTTTATTAGGGTTTGTATCTTGTTTATAGGCTGCCATAAGGCCAAGAATAGGATCTGTTGGTAATGGTTTTAATTCTGAGAACATTAGCTATCTCTTATCATTAATTAGGGGTTGGCTGTTGTAGTAAGCTTAACATAAAAGCTTACCTTCTTGGCTAGTGATATTTACACTAGAAAGTGAGGAATTTTAATGCAGCACGCAACTAATACAGCCAATGTACGGCTATCAAAAAAGTCGTTACTGAATGCCTCCGCATCAACAATACCGACGCACTCATGTTGATCATTAAACAAAGGTAAACAGGTTTCAGCTTTTACTTTAGGGTCGCACGTATAGTACTCGCCACCTTGTGCTAAATAGCTCTCAACGTTGTTAATTACACGCCCACGCTTAGATAACGCAACTTGTACATTATTACTGCCTGCTGCAAATGCATCAGTGAGAGGAAACAGTGGGCGGCTTGGCGCGCCTTGATACGCCAGTTTTAATAATTGCGAGCCTTGAGCTGTGTCAATTGCCTGATAAATACCATACCAATCGACCTGTGTTTGCTGGGCTATGTAATTAACTATATTTTGCAGGTTTGCTAGTTTTTGCTCGTTTTGTGAAGTCGCACTCACGTAATCGGTGAGCTTAAATGGCTCATCTTGTAAATAACCAAACAAACTACATGCACCGCCTTCACCAAGTTCAGGAATTTGGTACTCCCAACACACAGACGGCAACGCGCTCTGAGCAATATACTGTTCTAGCTGCTCTAGCTCTTTGGCAATTAATTGTGGGTCTATGTTTAATTGCGCAATATCAAGGTAAGAAGAAATCATTTGGCCATCCATACATCTAAAATTTTTTAGATAATACCATGGAAATTTTTTCTGAGCTATAGCAACTTATAACACAGTTCGACTTGGTTACCACTTGCGTTATACGTCACTTTTTCTGCCACTTCTTCGAGTAACGATAAGCCGCGACCAAACTCTGCGTTAAGTTCGGTACGTTTTGAAGAGTCACTTGAAAACCCCCTACCCGAGTCACAAATAATAAAGTACAAGCACAAGGTATCTGGGCAATAACGCATATCAATAATGATCATCGCCTCTTTCATTTTGCTCAGTGCTTGCTCTCTTAATTCATAGTATTTAAAAAAGCCATCGTCTTGTTTTTTTATGTCTGAATCTAGGCCTAATACACCGTGATCAAGTGCGTTGTTATATGCCTCAGAAAGCAATAAAAATATATTTGAGCGATGCGACCTAAGCCCCTCAACACTGCTTAATACATTAACAACATCATACACAGGGTCTGTGCATTTAATTTGCTGCGCATTCAAGCTAAGTGAAAAGTTAAACGCTAAATTAGAGTACGCCTCTTTGGCCTCAGGCTCTGGGGTTAGTGGCAAACAATTAAGCAGTACTAAACTTAAGTCGTCTAATTGCTCGCTACCATTGGCAAAAGTATTTACATTATCTATAACGCGCTGGCTGCTGATCATCGGCTTGCTTTTTAGTGCAGCTAAAAAGCGCTGCTCACCATAAAAAATATCAGCATCGTTGTTAGTTTCTATTATGCCGTCGGTTGAAAGCACTAAGCGGGTGTTTTTATCAACTTCTAAATTAATTAGCTCGTATTCAAATTCATCACTGTCTAAAATCCCCAGCGCCATGTGTTGCGATTCAAGCGTTTGCTTTACTTCACCATCAGTATTTATTAAGTAGGCATCGGGCAAGCCGCCTAACCAAGCTGAAATACTTTTGCCTGACGCACTGAGCTCAATAATGGTTGCCGCACAAAACATATGCTCCGGTAGTAAATTGTGCAGCAGTATATTAATTTCAGAGGCAATGTCATTCACTGCCATGCCTTTTTGCACCATAGTATAAAACACCCTAGATGCTGGCAGTGCGCCAATAGCAGCAGCTAAACCATGGCCGGTAAAATCCCCCAACATGCAATATAAATTGCCAATTGGACTTTGCGCGACTAAAAACATGTCACCGTTAAACATAGAAGCAGGAGACAGGCTAAAGTCTAAATGATCGTTAAATTTATCTTGGTTTTCGAGCGAATTATTAAAAATGTGCTCAATAATTTCGTGCTCGCGCTCTATTTGATTGCGATGATACTCAAGCAGAGTGTTCTGTTGGTGGGCTTTTTTACTTAATTCACGCGTACGGCTATGCGCCTTTATTTTTGCGTTTAAAATTACTTTTTCAAACGGCTTTTGAATAAAGTCATCTCCGCCTACTTCTAAACAACGCTCAAAGCTGTTTTGATCTTCAAGCGAAGTAATAAAAATTATAGGTAGGTAAACGTCGTTATAGCGCTGCTTTATTCGCTTTGCGGCTTCAAAGCCATCCATTACCGGCATAAGCACATCGAGTAAAACAATATCAATGGCTTCTTTTTCTAGCACTTCTAGCGCTTCGAGACCGTTAAACGCTATTGATATTTTATAGTTTTCCTCGAGCAGCATTTTTTCCAGTAAGATGCGATTAAGTGCTTGATCGTCAACAATAAGTACGTGGGTCATTAGTTAATATCAAACTTTTTGTCAAAACGTGATATTTGCAGTATTTTTTTAAGCTGAGGCTGACAGTTACTAATCTCTATGGTTTGTACTTGGCTTTCAATGGTTTTTTTCATGTTAAGCAACATACCTAGTGCAGAACTATCCATGTAGTCGGTCTCTCTTAAATCGATAATCACTTTATTTGTTTTAGGCTCAATTTGCGCATAAGCTTGGCGAAATGATTGCACTAAATTAAAGTCAAATTTACCTTTAATTTGTATCGTTAAAGTACTTTCATCAACCGATAAACTCTTTGTTAAACTCATTCTAAACTCCAATTATATTTCCTTTGATCTAAATATAACCTGTTAAAAGTATTTAGCAAAAATAAAAACACTCGCCAGTAAATTTGTTATTATTTAATACATCAATAAAAACGTTTATTTAGGTAAATTATGAGTGATGACCGCTTAGTATATTCCACCGACATGGGCCGAATTAGCCAACCAAAGGTTGAGCAAGCACCCTCGGCAAAACTATTTAAAGATGGCTTTATCCGTATCGAGCGCCAAACTAAGGGGCGAAAAGGTAAAGGTGTCATGTTGGTGGTAGGTATAGACCCAAAAGCACACGATTTAAAAAAGCTAGCCAAAACCATAAAAAGTAAAATGGGCCAAGGTGGTGCGGTAAAAGAAGGCATTATTGAGGTTCAAGGCGATGATCGCGAAAAATTAAAAGGGATTTTAGAAACCCTTAAATTTAAAGTAAAAATTGCGGGTGGTTAAACCCGCAACCTTTTATTTGCTACTAACACTATTAGGTTCATCATTTAATTTTTTGTACAACGCTGATAGCTCTTTCTCAGCAACCGGTTTGCTGTAATAAAATCCCTGCACAATATAACAATTATTATTTTGCAAAAACTCTATTTGCTCTTTGGTTTCAACCCCTTCTGCAACTACGTCTAATTTAAGTTTTTGCGCCATGGCTATAATAGCGGCGGTTATTTCCATATCATTAGGGTCGGTTGGAATATCTTTCACAAACGAGCGGTCAATTTTTAATATGTCGACCGGGAATCGTTTTAAGTAACTTAGTGACGAATAACCTGTACCAAAATCATCAATAGAAATTGAAATACCTAACGCTTTAAGTTCGTGTAACTGCGTTATAGCCGCTTCAACATTACCCATTAACATACTTTCGGTCAGCTCTAAGTGAAGTCGTTTAGGGCTTACACCTGTTTGCTTAATAATATTGCTTAACATAGGGACTAAATTAGCGTCTTTAAACTGCCGTGCCGATAAATTAATCGATACGTTGTTATCACGACCCTCTTTAGCTAAACGCACGGCAAACTCGCAAGATTGTTGTAATACCCACTCACCAAGCTCAACAATAAGCCCTGTTGCTTCAGCAATAGGAATAAACTTAGTCGGTGAAATAAGCCCTTCTATTGGGTGGAACCAACGCAGTAGCGCTTCATAACCAACTACATGTTGAGTTAATGAATTAATTTGCGGCTGATAATAAACCTCAAACTGTTTTTCTTTAATTGCATGGCGTAATTCATTTTCAATGAACAACCTTTCATTGGCAGCTGCGTTAAGCTCTTGACTATAAAAATGGTAAGTATTACGCCCTTTTGCTTTTGCCTCGTACATTGCTAAATCAGCATGCTTTAAAAGCTGATCTTCTTCTAGGCTATCGTATGGGGCCATTGTAATACCAATACTGGCGCTGACTATCACTTCGTTATTGCCAAGCTTTATAGGCACGTTAAGTGTTTTTTGAATGGTGTTTGCCACATCGCTAGCATGCTCTTGGCTTTCAATACCGCTGAGTAAAACAGCAAATTCGTCGCCACCCAAACGGGCAATAGTATCTTCAGCGCGTAACCGTGCTTTAAGACGATTAGCCACTTCAATTAACAGCTGATCCCCCGCATCATGCCCTAACGTATCGTTAATGCGCTTAAATTCATCTAAATCAAAGTAAAAAAGGGCAAATGCATAATGGCCGCGCTCAGCCAAAGCCATTGATTTACGCAGCTGCATTCTAAAAAAGGTTCGGTTTGCTAAGCCCGTTAACGTGTCAAAGTACGCAAGCTGCTCCATTTTTCGCTGGCTTTCTTTAACAAACGATATATCTTGCGCGGAGGCTACGTAACTGGTGATTTCACCGCCGTCTTCGCGAATAGGAGAAACACTTAAAGACACCCAAATAGGCTGCTTATCATTGCCTTGAATCAAGGTATCCCCCCGCCAGTAATTTCTACTACGAAGGTCGATATTGATGTCTTCGACTAAAATAGCCATCTCTGATGCAATAATATTCAAAAGTGGTGCGCGATTAAAATGGCTTTCGGGGTAGCCTGTCATTTCAAGCATTTTGGGATTTACATATTCAATCACAAAATTTTCATCCGTGATCACTACCCCAGTCCCTGAGAAAGCAACAGCTTTTGAGAGTTTGTTAGCGGCTTTTTCAGCGATTTCTTTTTCTGTAATTCGCTGATTTAACCCATCTATAAGCTTACGAATTTCTACGGTCATATCTCTGAACGAGCCGTTCAGTGTACCTATCTCATCTTTATTCTCAGGCGGGAACTCAGTTAATAATTGCCCTTTACCAAACCCAGTAACCGCATGTACTAATGTGTGTATTCTGCGAAGCACTAGCTGATACAGCGCTTGATGTAACAATAAGGCAACCAGTACCGCATAAAGCACAAACAAACCAAAAAATTTCAGTTTTAAATCTTGCAGAGCTGAGAGCGTGGATGAGCGTTTTTTATAAACCCCAATATACCAGTCTAATTTATCAATTTTACGAATATTAATAATGTGTGCTTCATCGTTTTGTACAAACGAATTAGCATACTCTGGTAATTTCATGGTAATTGCTTCATTTACAATGGCTTGCAATTGCGGATTAACAAATTCGTTTGTGGTTATGGTTTTATCTTTACTGCCATAGCTTGCTTGTAGCGCAGGATTAAGACTCGGATGTGCAAGTAGCTGACCTTTTTTATCAAATACCAGTAAATGCTTTTCTTTATCTCCAACGGGTAAGAAAGAAATCAGCGTATTTAAATCAATATCGCTGCCCGTCACACCTAAGAATTCATTGTCTACATACAAAGGAACGAGCAAACTAATGACCCATTTATGCCACACCTTATCGTAATAAACCTTAGACCAAACGGGCTCTCTGCTCGGGTTTAAATCACTTTGAACATACTTAAATGTTGCACCATTAGAACCCCTTAGTTCAGGCGGCGCGTTTAACGCCCAATTTGGAGGCGAGACACGGATGAAATCATCTTTGGTGATCATATAAAAATTAAAAAAGTCGTGAATTAGGGTTGGTGAAATAATTTTCCATAACGACTCTGAGTTATTGAAGAGGCGCTTGTAAAAAGGAGAGTAATGCTGCTGAGGAAGAAATGCAGCTGAGAGGCCATCACTTGATGCACTGCGAATAGTGCCGTCACTATTAAATTGTAATTGGGTTTTGTTAGATAAATTAATTGCTGAGCTTTCGCTAAATAGCTGCTCTGAGACAACATTATTGGCTTGCTTGGCAACAGCCGACTTTGTTTTAATTAATGCGTCAAATTGCCTGATGAGTAATTCAGTAGAGCTTTTAAGTACTTCATGCTCTTCAAAAACTAATTGTTTCTCTTCAGATTTAAGCATCAGCGCGGCAGCGCACACACCGGCAATTAAACAAATTGCAGATATAAGCAATGACAGCTTTACACTCAAAGAATTTAGTCCAAAACGCGATGGAGGGCGTCTATACACCACAGGCCAACCTTATTATTTTAGTTGTTGTTATTTTTAGCTAATACCTGAAATATACCAGATCCCTATTCATATTTATAAACTATTTGTGAATTTTATCTAAAAGTTAGCCTAGAGCTGATAATTCTTCATCATGTTTATTTAAACGGGCTTGCTGGTTGACTTTGCCGGTAACACCTCATACATTAACAGGATGAAAATTATCTTATCTTGCACGTTTTTTTCTTTTTTTAGCTTCTTTTTATAAAAGAGGCTGACCTGTTTGTGAGATAAAATCAATCGAATAGCAAAGCCTCCCATTAGGGAGGCTTTTTTGTTTTAGTTGCGCACATGCAACTTATTTTTGGAATGAGGAAACCAAAATGACCAACGACGTTTTAAACGCGCTCAGACACGACATTAATGAAATAGATTCAGATTTATTAGTGTTATTAGCCAAACGCCGCCGCATAAGCCACGGCGTAGTAGAGTATAAAATTGCTAATAATAAACCGATTCGTGATGAAGCGCGTGAACTAGCCCTATTAGAAAAGCTAATAGGTTATGGTAAATCGCTTGGTCTTGACGCGTATTATGTAAATAACGTTTTTCAGACTATTTTGGAAGACTCTGTTTTACATCAGCAAGCAATGCTGCAAAAAAACCTTAACCCAGATGCATTAAGTGAAACACATCGTGTTACTTATTTAGGTGGGCAAGGTACTTACAGTCAACTAGCATGTCATAAGTACTTTAGCCGCCGCCCTGGCAAGCTGGTCGAAATTGGCTGTAGCTCATTTGACGAAATAACAGGCAAAGTAGAAAATGGCCAAGCAGATTTTGGATTACTGCCAATAGAAAACACCAGTTCGGGCAGTATTAACGAAGTGTTTGATTTATTACAACACGCTCAAGTATCAATTGTTGGTGAAGTGACCCACAGTGTAGAGCACTGCCTACTTGCAACCCCAGATACTGAATTAAGCCAATTAACCAAAATTTATGCTCACCCTCAGCCATTTGCTCAGTGCAGTCGCTTTTTACAAGGGCTGGGGGACTTACAACATGAAACCTGTGATTCCACCTCAAGTGCCTTGCAGTCAGCATTAAACACGCCAAATAGTGCGGCTATTGGCTCAGCGCAGGCGGGTAAAAATGTGGGCCTTGAAGTGATAAAGTCAAACCTAGCTAATCAAAGCGAAAACCACAGCCGCTTTATAGTCGTTGCACGCAAGCCACTGCAGGTGTCTAAACAAATACCCACTAAAACCAGCCTCATTATGGCCACTAAACAGCAAGCAGGTTCATTGGCTGATGCGCTAATGGTGTTTAAACAACATCAAATAAACTTAGTTAAACTCGAGTCTCGTCCTGTACCGGGTAACCCGTGGGAAGAAGTGTTTTATGTGGACTTAAAGGCAAACCTTGCCGATAACCAAGTAAAACATGCCTTAGAAGAGCTAAAAGAACATACTCAATATGTACGTGTATTAGGTTGTTACCAAAGTGAATCTTTACAAGCAGTAAGTGTAAATACCTAACCTAATACGTTAATACCAAAAGGGCCTAAATAGGCCCTTTTTTAATCGCTCATTTAAAATGTTTTAAACGTATAGCCTAAGTAACTACACATTTTTAACCCTTTTATACCAATCCGCATAATTAAGTGATCTATTTTGAGGATGGATAAACATGTTGATAGCAAGGCAAAAAATTCGCTATTTAGTTGTTCTAAATGAGAATTTTTTAACGCAGATAGCGACACGTTTAGCCCCTCAAAATGATTAGATATTATTGCGGATTGGTATAAGGTATGAATATA
>NZ_PNCT01000083.1:0-11047 GCF_005887365.1 Pseudoalteromonas sp. S3785
TCAGCTATCAGCTATCAAAAATAAAATTAATAGCTTTAATTTAAAGCTATTAATTAAAGATATTTTATACTGGGTCAGTAATGCCTAACTTTATTAAATACCACTTATCGCAGCAACCGCTACACCTAATTGATACATTATCTGCGTTGCTGTACTCCAAAGCGTTAGTTTATCCATATGGCTTGCATCCATTGGGACTACAATAGTATCACCAGGCTCTAATTGCTCTGCATTATTAGCCGCAAACCAGCCTCCTGTATTTGGAATTTTTACTGAGCCATTTGCTTTTATTATGTAAATACGGTCCTCATCAGCACGCTCTTTTAGGCCACCACTTAAATCAATGTAATCATCAACATTTACGCCTGCTTTATATAAATGGGAAGTAGAGTAATTAACTTCACCTATTACGCTAATCGAGTCACGCTTGCTAGGTACATATAAAACATCACCGTCTTGCAGGACTAAGTTTTGCTTGTTCTCAACAATCAGTGGTAAGTCGATAACTAAGCGCCCTACCGCTTCTACACTTGCTAAATCATTTAATAGCTTATTCATTTCTTCATATGAAAGTGAATTACTACTTACTGAGTTTTGAAAGCTTTTTGAGGCTATGTCGCGACGTAGCTCAGTTGATAAGCGTGCTAGCTGTTGCTGCTCTTGCTCTTTTATAGAAGCACGAGTAAATATTGCTGCTTTTTGCTCTGCAAATTTAGAGAAACCGCCCGCGCGTTGAAGCAACTCAGTCAGTGTCTCGCCACGGCGAATTGTGTATGTGCCAGGGAATCTAAGCTCACCTTTAAGTTCTACTTTTACGTTTTCTTGCCAATTGGGTATGGCGAATACGTTAATACTGTCTTTACTTTGCAGTGTAATATTACTTTGTGAGTCACCGCGCATAGCGCTTTCTAGGTCTAAACGTAAGTGTTCTATTTTAGAGGCGTCGCTCGCTACAATACGTGTAATTTCGGCTTGTTTTACGTAGGCAGATTCTAGTAAGCCACCTGCCGCGGTGACCAAATCGCGTACTTCACCGCCCACCATTAGCGGGTAAACACCTGGGAATGTAACATTGCCGCTAATTTCTACTAGCTGAATAGCCTGTTCGACAGAAGCCTGCTGCTTAAATTTAGCAATAAGTGGTGCAAGTAAATTATGGCGACTAAATAAAGCATAATCTTCTGGTTTTAATTCAAGTTCAGCTTCTTCTTTAGCTTTGCGCTTTGACATTTCAGCGAGTGTGAGGGCTTTATTTTCTTCAAAAATAAATTCCTCTTCTTCTTGATTTATACCAATATATTTTTCAAACTCTTTTTGCTGGTATGTATGCCACTGCTCAGCCTTTAGCTGCTGTTCTTGCTGCTCTTGGCTTAGGGCCATATTAGCAAGTGCTGATTTTTCAGCTTCTTTTTCTTCAAAGCGGCTGAATACAATAATTTTATCGTTTGCTTTTAACGTTAAGTTATTTTCTGGGTTTTTAATTATGGCTTGTGCTACATCAAACTGATGCGCTTCTATATCACCATTTATATTAATTTCGCGAATTACTAAGCCGTAGCTTAAATCTGCTTGTGGAAGCAGGTCACCACGTACTGATTTTAAAACATCTGAAATACGCTTACCTTGATACCACTGATAATTACCTGGGCGCGCTACAGCACCAATTAGGCTTATAGAGTTTTGATACTGTGAGCTTACAGAGTTAAAGTGTACGCGGTCGCCATCTTGCGGAGTGTAGTTAATTTGTGGCTTAGTGAAATCTATTGATAGTACTTCTTTGCGATCAAAGTTAAAACGCTCTACCACGGCATTTTTAGCATACGCACCTGCTTTTAAGCCCCCTGCCATTGAGAGTAAATGATTAGCCGTCTCGCCTTTTTTAAGTTCAAATATTGCTGGGCGTTTTACTAAGCCATCTACAGTAACTTGCGCCCCTACAGGTGGCACAAAAACAACATCACCAGGCTTTAATACGATGTCGTTACTGCTATCACCATTAATTAGTAAATCGTAAAGATCGAAATTAGCTACTGTTTTTCCAGCGCGCTTTACTTGTATATTACGCAGTGACGCAATTTCAGACACACCACCACTTACAAACAAAGCATGTGATACGGTTGTTAAAGACGATACGCTGTAGCTACCTGGTTTGTAAGCTTCACCTAGTACAAGAATACGCATACTACGTAGTTGACCTAGTGATACAAAGGCTTTCACCCCTATCACTTCTTGTTCAACTTTTACTTTTATGAGTTCTTTTATTTCGGCAAACGTTAAGCCTGCTACTTCTACAGGGCTTAAATCGGGAATACTAATACGCCCTTCGCGGTCAACTGTTACATCAAAGCTGTCACTTTCTTTTCCATAAAAGTTAATTTTTAGTTGATCGCCTGGGCCTACTATATAGGTGTCAGGTACGGCAGCATTTTCGCTTGGCATAAACGTAGTAGGTTCACCTGCAAAAAGCTCGTAACCATAAGGCTTTAATTCTTCTGTTTTTGGTTTAAAGCGCTCCTCGTCGGTTAAGTCTTCTTGTTCTTTTTCTTTTCGTTCACCAATAGTCGACTTCTGCTCGTTTGAGTTTGCGTCATTTGATTGATTTGCGCCGGTGATGGTAGAAATATCTACACCGTATTGTCTTGCTAGGGCTTCTTGCTGGGCTTTTGGCAACTTTTTAAATTGCTCAATTTGTGAGGCCGTTGGCGTAAATGCCATGGTACTAAAACTACAAAGTAGAATAAAAGCACTAAAAAATTGTGTAAAAACTTTCACGAGTAGGTATATCCCTAGGTCTACAACCAAAATTGGAGGCTATAATACATTAAATCTAGACAAATAAAAAAGGGACTTTCGTCCCTTTTGTCACTTAACTGTCATTAAATACGTTTTTGGTTAAAAACTATATACTAACGTTAATGACGTCTCTGTATCTGTACTTTCTTCGTCATCAGCAACATCTGAGTTATTGGTAACATTAAAAGCGACTTTCATTTGTAGCGAGCCATTTATTTTAGTTAGCAGTGCCGTCTCAGAACGCGTTTTGGTGTTTGAATCACCGTACTCAACCGATACAAGTTGAGTAAAACGTGCGTTGTCTGAAATTTGCCAGTTATAGTCTAACTTACCTAAAGCAATTACTTCACTGTCGCTTTCACCTGCAAGTAGGTTACCATCGTCGTCAACTTGGGTGCTGTCATCTGAGTATTCAAAAAATTTGTAACCCGGACCAAACTCAGCACTTAACCACATATCTGGCTGGTCGATTAAACGTAAGCCATAACCTGCAGAAATTACAGATTCAGTTCTATACGCGCCAAAATAGTCTGAAACGTGTGAACCATAAATGAATAAATGAGAGTTTTCTTCATTTAACTTGTAATTACCTTGAGCAGACGCTGAGTACTTTTCGTTGGTGCGTTGCTTTTCTTTATCACCGTTGTCATCTTCAACTTCATCTTCTTTGTAGATGCCGTCGATTTTGTACTCGTTGTTCCAGTTTTCTAGGTGATGTAATACCTTTAAACCGCCTTTTAACGTTGTAGTTTCAGTGTTACCGCTCGTGACGATAGCACCAAGCTCACTTGTTACTTCCCACGTTTTTTTCTCAGCGTCTTCTGCGAATGCGTTAGTTGCAGCAGAGGCTGCAACTAAAAGTGTTAAAAGCTTTAATTTCATTAAAAATAACCTATTTAGTACTTAGAATTAGTCTTGCTTGTGTAAATGTACATCCATTTGCGGATATGGAATTGCAATATCTGCATCATCTAATGCAATTTTAATGTTCTCTAATAATGACCAGTAAGTCGGCCAGTAATCACCTGAGTTTACCCAAGGACGGACAATAAAGTTGACGCTTGAGTCTGCCAGTTCAGAAACTGCAACAGTGTAAGCAGGATCTTTAAGTAAACGAGACTCTGCGTCAAGTACTGACTGTAATACTTCTTTTGTTTTTCGTAAGTCGGCTTCGTAACTTACACCAATAACTAAATCGATACGGCGGGTAGACTCACGAGAGAAGTTAGTAATAGCGCCCGACATAATTTGTGAGTTTGGCACGATTATAACTTTGTTATCTGGAGTACGTAGTTCTGTAGAGAATATTTCGATTTTTTTAACTGTGCCCATTTTACCGCCGGCTTCAACAAACTCACCAGATTTAAATGGACGAAGCAATATAATAAGTACGCCTGATGCAAAGTTAGACAGCGAACCTTGAAGCGCTAAACCAACAGCTAAACCAGCAGCACCTAAAATAGCAATGAACGACGTAGTTTCGATGCCTATTTGCGAAAGCGCCATTAAAATAGTCGCAGCAAATACAATAGCGTAAACTATACTCGATACAAACGAGCCTACCGCTTTATCTACTTTCTTTTTATCGAACGCTTTTTCTGTTAAGCCAGCACAAAACTTAGCAATGCGGCTACCAAGTAAAAAGATAACTAACGCTATAACAGCTTGAATGCCGTAGTGTAAAATTAAACCTGAGTTTTCGTTTAGCCAGGTAAGTATTGAATCCATAGTAACTCCAAATAGTTTTTATTAAGCAATTTCCCGCACGTAATTATACATTAATTTACATTTTATTCTCATTAAATAGTAAATTATAATTAGCAAGTTGTTGTTTTAGTGTTTTTTTAAGCCACTTTTAGCCCGCGCATAAGAGTACATACTCTTTATGAACCTTTACTGATAACGAAGTAAATTTATGAAATATTGATTTTTTTTGATTTTTTTTAGTTTTAGGCTTCACAACATTTATTATTTTATGTATTATGCGCGCCACACCAAACGAGGTGTGTAGTGGCGGTTGTAGCTCAGTTGGTAGAGCCCCGGATTGTGATTCCGGTTGTCGCGGGTTCAAGCCCCGTCAATCGCCCCAATTTTCTCCTTTTGTTCCTGATTTATCTCCCATTAGTTTTTCAATTTAAATTTATTCACCCATCCTGCTTTACCGAATATTTCACTTTATCAAATACTAATTTAGCTTCTGTTTACAATCGCACAATAATGCACCAATATACTTTACATATAAACAGAAAGTGCTACCTTATTAAGGTTTAATAGCATTTAGTATTAGCAAACCACCACTTCTTCTTGGGATATTCTAACGAGCATGATCAAACACGCTATTTTTATTTTATTACTTGGTTACCTTTCTTTTGTAAGTTTGAATGCAAATGCTCAAAATAATATTTCCTATGTAAAGCTACTTGGTGAACTTAAATATTTAATTTCGCAAAAGCAATTTGACGAAGCATACAAAATTAGTCAAAAGCACTATATATATTTGGGCGAGCCTGATTTTGACTACTTGCTTGGGGTTTCGGCGCTAAATTCTAATCTTTCGGCCCCTGCAGTATTTGCATTTGAGCGAGTCATTGAGGCAAAACCACAGTGGTATGAAGCACGTTTATATTTAGTAAAATCTTATATTGCAGCCAACAATTTACCTGCAGCTAACGCTCAAGCGAATGTATTAATTAATACTGATACTTCACCAAAGCGTGTAAAAAAAGCGGCTCGTTCTTTATTAGAAGCATCGCAGCGTAAGCAGCGCTTAACTGAGCGTACTTATGATCAAAGCATTGAGCTTGCATATGGTGTAGATGGTAACGTGAATGCAGGCACTTCTGAGGATACAATTTTAATCCCTAACTTGGGTGAGTTTTTACTATCGCCAAAAAGCAAAAGCAGCGACGATAATTATGTAAAGCTAAATTATAAAGGCCGTTACTTTTACCCTATAGATCAACATAGCGCTTTTGCTTTAGGTGTAAACACCGATTGGTACAAATTTAATGAGCTATCTGAATATGACCGCGTTAATACCAATGTATCAGGTCGATACCAACAGGCGTTAAATAATAACACCCTTTGGTATTTGCAAGTCGGTATTACACCTTTATTACTAAATGGTGAGCTATACAGAACTGAAACATCACTAACAAGTGGCGCTAGTTACCAATTCAATAAACAATTAAGTGTATTTGGCGCATTATCAGTTGGCCTTATGAATAATACATTTGATGATAAGTTAGATAACACTTTTTATACTCTTAATGTAGGTGCAAGTTACCTGTCTAAAAAGTGGTATCAAAGTGTAAGCGCAAACTTTAAAAATGAAAGCGCTAACATTGATGAAGGTGAATTTAATGCAAGGCACATTAGTGGGGTTTACTATCAAATAAACGCATTACTTAGCCAACATTGGCAAGTCTCTGCGCAAACAGGGTATCAATGGATTGAATATCAGGATAAACACCCGCTATTCCTTCAAGAGCGAAGTGATAATTTATTGATACTTTCGAGCTCATTACGCTACTCAGTTAATAAAAGTTTAGCGTTGCAATTAGCATTGAACTACCAAGACAAAACCAGTGATATTTCGTTGTTCGAATACGATCGCTTTGATACCAATTTAAGCGCAAGTTACTCATTCTAATTAAGGTACTTATGAAACATTTAATTCCGGTATTATCCACCTTACTTTGCGTGAGTTTTTTTTCTCAAGCAAGCACCACAGTGGCAGGAAAAACTATTTTAGCCCGAGGCGCTGTACTGGCTACAGATGCCGAATCCGCCCAACAGCGAACCCTAAAGCGACGCGATACGGTATATGATGTTGATAAAATAACAACGGGTGAAAAAAGCAAAGCACAATTTTCAATGTCTGATGGCGGCTTAATTGCATTAAAAGAAAACTCTGAGCTAAATATTGCTAACTATGAATTTAATACAACGACTCAGCAAGGCTCTGCCTCTATTGAGCTAATAAAAGGTGGGCTGCGTTCTATCTCGGGTGTTATTAAAAAAAATGGTGGCGCGTATAGCGTAAAAACACCGGTTGGATCAATTGGTATTCGAGGTACTCATTTTGAGCTACAGCTTGTAGATGGTGACATGTATGTAGCTGTTTGGGATGGCGCAATAGATTTAACACTGGAAGATCAAAGCATTGTATCTCTTGGTAGTAATGAGCCTTTTTCTTTTGCACAGGTCACTTCATTAGGGCGTGTTATTAAAACAACACAGGCACCTGCTGTTTTTACACAAACCATAGCGAGCATAAGTGATGACACAAATACTATTAGTGGTGACACAAGTGCTGAGCAACCCACAGAGCAGCAATCAATAGTACAAAACAATACTTCAGAAAAAACTATAGATGCCGATATATCAGTAACTGATGTTTATGCTCAGCAGCAATTTCAGGCGGTAAATGATGCAACTTTAATTGACCAAATCGCGCAGCGCCAAGGTGTTTTTAATTATCAAGCAACCAGTTTTGATGTGTCGTCGAGCCTTGGCGAGGTAAGTGACTTTTCTATGTCTATGTCAGTCGATTTTGATAACGGCACAGTACCCGATGGTGAAATCAGCTTTAATGATGCAGGGGGAAATTGGTACGCAGCTTACAGCGGCTTAATCGATTTAACCAAGCTGGATTTAGCCGTTACATTCGCTTCTCACAATAACAATAAAGCAACAGGCCAAATTGATGCTGTGTTTTTGAATGACATAGATACCATCACAGGTGATTTTAGCCTTAGTGAAATAAACAACCCTGCTGTAAACGCTGGCGGCGATTTTAGACTAGAACCTTAGGTAACCTGCACTTTAGGTAACAATTTTCTTTACTAGTATTCAGTTTAAGTAATTTGAATACAAAGCTATTTATTGGAGTATGTAGAATGACAGCAAAGAACCTTTTTTTGCTCGGTTTAATGGTTTTTTTGCTTAGTGCATGTGGGGGCTCTGATGAAACATCGCAACAAAACTCAGAGCAGCTACCTGTAGAACAAGTTACACCCACCCCTTCTGCTACACCCATAAATCTTACTGGTATAGCCGGTAACTCTGTTGTTACTAAAACACAGGTGTCAGGTGCTGTGGCCTCTAGCAGAGGGGTTGTAGGCACAACGGTTGCCAACTCTCAAGCTACGATAACTCTTTCACAAGTTAATGAAGTTATACAAGGCAATATCACTTTTTTACTTAGCGTGTCTGACCCCGATGGTATTAGCGCAGTAAATTTAGTACTCCCGAGTGTAAATAAAAGCCTAGCACTTTGTACACAAGCATGTGGAACAGCTTTTGAGCAGTCAGTTATAGGGTTAAGCCCTTACTTTTATGGCGTTGAGCCTGGTGACCTACGCTTAGAGATATGGATTACCGATAACCGTAACAATCAGGTACTTGCAGACGCAGTGACGACTAATTGGCAACCCTACCAAATAGAAGGCATATCGGCACAGCGAGATGGTCAATCGATTAATTTATCTTGGCAAGCTAACGATAACTTAAACCGTTACAATATTTACTTAGCTACCGAGGCAGGTGTAACTACAAGTAATGTAAACACACTTGAGAATGGGCAACAATTTTTAAGCATATCTGGAACAAGCTTTAATGTAGATGATCTGCTAGCAGATAAAAGCTACCAAGTTTTAATCACCGGTGTAGATGGCAGTGGTGAAAGCGGCTTTGCAGAAAAAATTAACTTAGCACCGCTAGGTGGAGAGCTAAACTTTGCACCAAATGCCGTTAACGATCAATTTTTAGTGAATGAAGATCAAAGCTTGCAAGGTAACGTACTAATTAATGACACTGATGAGTACCAAGGGACTCTTTACATAAATACAAACCCTTTGGTTAACCCTCAACATGGCAGTGTTTCCCTTAGCGAAAGTGGTGATTTTACTTATACCCCACGGACCAACTTTAATGGCAACGATGCGTTTAGCTACCAAGTAATTAATGAGCTTGGGATGATAGATACCGGCATTGTAGAAATAACGATTAATGCTGTAAATGATGCGCCCATAGCCCTTGATAACACGTACAACATTAGTGATGACGGAACGTTATTAATTGCTGCGCCCGGTTTATTAAGCAACGACAGCGATATAGACCAAGATCAACTCACTTTAGATACAACACCGGTTAGTCTTCCGAGTAAAGGCGCTCTTACACTCGCTTCGGATGGTAGTTTTGAGTATATAGGTAGCGCCAATATGCAAGGCGCGGATAGTTTTCAGTACCGCATTGTTGACCCTCAAGGCGCAGAGGCAATTGCCAGTGTTACTATTAATGCACAGGATCAAAATAGCCCGCCTACAGCTGTAAACGACAGTTACAGTTTAGATGAAGATACCACACTTGTAGTTGATACAAGCCAGGGGTTACTTGCCAACGACACAGACCCTAATAATGATACTTTTATTATTGATGATACATACAGTGTAACGCCCGCCCACGGACAATTACAATTAGCTACAGACGGTAGCTTTTCGTACATACCTGATGCAAACTACTACGGTATTGATGAATTTAAATACCAAGTAATCGACACGTTAGGTGCTACTGCCACGGCTACCGCAACACTCACTATAAATAGCACACCAGATAACCCTAATGCCCAAAAAGATGAGTACCAGTTTCAGTACAACCAAACACTGGTAGTTTCAGCTGAGAATGGCTTACTTAAAAACGATGTAAACATAGAACCTGGTAATCTCACTGTTAATACAACGCCTGTAGTTAACGTACAAAGTGGTATTTTAACCCTCAACGTTGATGGTTCATTTTCTTATCAACCTAATTCGGACGCTTTAGATGTTGATAGTTTCACCTATTCTGTTTCCAATGAACAAGGATTAACTGCAACAGCGCAGGTTGTATTAAATAAAACAGGTTCTAATTCGCCTGCTGAAGCGAATGATGATTTATACACCTTACTAGAAGACAGCCCAGCCACATTACTAAACGTATTAGAAAACGATACCGATGCAAACGGCGATACCCTCACTCTTACCGATGTTACAAATACAATAGGTACCGCCCGTATTGTAAATAATAGAATTGAGTATACACCCGAGCCTGATTACTTTGGTGAAGCAATACTAAACTATTCTATTTCTGATGGTTTTAGCGATAGCACGCCAGTGCAAAGCAACGCTACAGTAACGATCACTATTACACCCGTTAATGACGCGCCTACAGCAATGGCAGATAGCGCTGCAATGCAAGAAGATGCGCCGCCAATTTTGGTTGATGTGCTTACCAATGATACCGATGTAGACGGTGATAATTTAACCATAACAAGCGTTAGTACCGAATTTGGCTCAGCGAGCATTGTAGATAATAAAATTCAGTACAGTGCTGGGCCTAACGCTAACGGTGTTGCTATTGTGACCTATAGTATTTCTGATAATAACGCAGGAGAAGCTAGCGCTACTTTAGAAATAACCATTTCACCCGTTAATGATGCACCAATAGTAAATGCCGATAGCGTTACCATTACCGAAGATGCTTCTGCCACTTTGATAGATGTATTGAGTAACGATACTGACATAGATGGCGATACTCTAACGCTTTCTACTGTGAGTAGTGATAGCGGTAGTGTTTCAATTGTAAATTCGCAAATTCAATACATACCTGATGAAAACGATAATGGCACTGCAACAGTAAACTATACAATAACTGACGGTTCGCAAAGTGCTTCTGGGATACTCACAATAACGATTACCCCAGTTAATGATGCCCCGGTAGCAAACGCTGATACCGCAACTATTTTAGAAGATGCTGCGCCAACAAGTATTAATGTTGTTGGTAACGACATCGATGTAGACAACGATCCACTTGCTATTAGTACAGCAAGCACGAGTTCGGGAGCAGTTTCAGTATCTGGCAGTAACCTGCTTTACACACCCGAGGCAAATTTTAATGGTCAAACTGTTGTAAGTTATACGCTAACCGATGGCACAACGACTGCCGAAGGCGTGCTAACAATAACCGTCACGGCAGTTAACGATGCCCCTATTGCTAACCCCGACTCAGCGACTATTTTAGAAGATGCCGCCGCAACAAGTATTAATGTATTAAGTAATGATACAGATATAGAAAACAATACGCTTTCTATTAGTGCGCTAACAACCACATCAGGTGCAGTTACAAGCGCAGGTAGTGATGTGATATACACGCCAGAGGCTAATTTTAATGGACAAGCCACAGTAAACTACACCCTAAGCGATGGCACCGATAC
>NZ_PNCT01000084.1:0-303 GCF_005887365.1 Pseudoalteromonas sp. S3785
GCCTCGGTGCCCTCTGTGGTCAATTTGTTTTAGGCTTAAAGCCACTAAAGTGATTAAGCGATTGTTATCACCACAGAGAAGATAAGGAGAAAATCTAATACCTCCTCGGTGCAGCGCGCAGCGCCTCGGTGCCCTCGGTGGTCGATTTGTATTTAAACACATAAAGTAATTAAGCGATTGTTATTACCACAGAGAAGACAAGGAGAAGTGACTAGTAATAGTATATCTCCTCGGTGTAGCGCGCAGCGCCTCGGTGCCCTCGGTGGTAAATTTGTTTTTAAGCAAACAACGAAAGTCATGTTT
>NZ_PNCT01000085.1:0-4647 GCF_005887365.1 Pseudoalteromonas sp. S3785
GGCTAACGGCTAACGGCTAACAGCTAACAGCTAACAGCTATTATTTATACTAGCTACATTATTAACCTTACATCTACCTACTTTACATTAAAAATTTTTGCTGCTAATTTAAACTACTGTTATCAGTGTAAGTTTTCAGGTTTATTGATTTAAATTGAATGTGTTGTACTTGCGTTGACTTTTGATAGTTCACATGGAGAAGATTATGAAAAGTTTAAAATTACTAACGCTAGTAATGGGTTTAAGTTCTGTTGGTATTGCACAAGCTGGTGAGTCTGCAGTTAAATGGCAGGATTTTGACAATTACCGCGATGTGCGTGCAACAAATCAATCACCGACTTCTTTTAAAAAGCAAATTACTATTAACTTTGAAAAGCATTTTGCGAAGTTAGCTGAAAAATTACCAAGTGGATATAAATTAAATGTAGAGGTTGCAGATCTTGATTTAGCGGGTGCTATTGAGTTTTCTGGCGCTAAAAAAATAAGAGTAATTCAACCATTTCATTACCCACAAATTAAGCTGTCTTACACGGTAACTAATCCGCAGGGTGAAGTTGTGAACCACGCCTCAGAAGTGTTATTAAAAGATAGAGGCTATTTAGATAAAATTAAGCGCTCAACCTCTAGAGCATTTTATTATGAAAAACGCTTAGTAACTAATTGGTTTAATTCTAAAGTTTTATCTAATATAAGTTAAATACAGCTACAAAATAAATACAAAAGTGCCGATAAACTTTATCGGCGTTTTTGTATTTGATGTTTACTAAATTTAACGCGGTGTTTTTTAATATTTAACTGACAACTGACAACTGACAACTGACAACTGACAACTGACAACTGACAACTGACAACAATTATTTAAACGTAGCGAGCAGGGTAAGTAACTGTTGCAGTTTAATAACCGCTTTTTTTAGCTTTTCTTCATCAAAACCATCAGTGCTTAAGCTTTCTACATCGGCTGCTACATCAAGTACGTATGGCTTAAAACGTTTAGCTTCAAAACTAAATCCGGCATCGGCTGGGAATAAGGCTTTAAATTTACCGTGGCCTTGTTGCTGTAGTTCATCTAGTTTTTTGTCGGCATCAAGTGCTTGGCGATAAACAATTTTTAAGTTAGCGTTGAGTTGTTCAATTATAGAATCCATGGTTTTCCTAAAGCTTTGTACTGCATTGCCGATATAGTACTTGGATTACATTTAAATGTCAGGTTGATTAAGGCTTATAACGATGAATATATCAGGTGGAAATCTACCCGCTATGTCTAGCTCTGGCCAAGGTGGTGAAGTTTATACTGCTGCTTTGTCTAAAAAGCAGCAATTAGCAGATGGCGCAGCAGCACTTGCACTTATTGAAGGTGCTGCGCAAGCAACAAGTGCGCAATCACCGGCTCAGTCGGTCACTGCAACACTGGGTAACAATGTAAATATATACGTTTAAACTAACTTAAGGTCGATAGGCGTTTTGCTTTTCTGACCGCCTATTTCTCTTACCAATTTAGGCACTAAAAATCCGGGCAGGGCTTCTAATAGCTCTGCCATTATTTTTATTGCCTGTGGCTCTTCTATATCAAAGTGGCTTGCGCCTTCAACCTTATCAAGCAAATATAAATAGTATGGCAGTACGTCTGCATCAAATAACGCCTCACTTAAATTTATTTGTGCCTCAACTGTATCGTTCACTTCTTTTAAAATAACGGCTTGGTTTAATAACGTTACGCCTGCTTGCTTTAACTTTTGCATGGCTGCTTTAAACTCGTCGTCTATTTCGTTTGCATGATTTATATGGTTAATAAACACAATTTTAAGCGGTGATTGCTGCAATCTAGCGCATAGTTCATCGGTAATGCGCGCAGGTATAACAACAGGCAAACGGCTGTGTATTCGCATGCGTTTAATTTGCGGTAATTGTTCAAGCTCATCTAAAAACCAACTAATGGCATCGTCTTTGGCCATAAGTGGGTCGCCACCACTTAAAATTACTTCGTTTATGTTGGCATCTGATTTTATGTAGCTAAGCGCATCAAGCAGGCTTTTTTTATTAAGCTGGTTTTCTTGATACGGGAAGTGGCGCCTAAAGCAGTAACGGCAATTTACTGCACAGCCGGTTTTAAACATAATTAAAACACGGGATTTATACTTATGTAAAAGCCCAGGCTGCTCGTTGTCTTGCTCAAGCAGTGGATCTTTATTAAAACCAGTTTTAGTTAAAAACTCTTGGTGGCGCGGCATAACTTGTAGCAATAAGGGGTCGTTTGCATCGCCCTTGCGCATTTTTTTTATAAATGGGACTGGCACGCGTACCGGAAATAAACTGCGGGCTTTTAGGTCGTTTTCATGGGCTTGGCTCGATAAACCGACCATTTCAAGCAAGGTTTTTGGGCAGGTAACTACATTTGCTAATTCTTTTTGCCAGTTTTTATGCAAATTTGCTTCATTTCTTTGTATCATTGGCACGTAGATTACTCGAAAAAAATTAAATAGAGGAAACGATGGCGAATTATAGCACCAACGAGTTCAAGGGCGGCCTAAAAATTATGATGGACGGCGAACCTTGCAGTATTTTAGAAAATGAAATGGTAAAACCTGGTAAGGGCCAAGCGTTTAACCGTGTTCGTATCCGTAAGCTTATTTCTGGCAAGGTACTTGAAAAAACCTTTAAATCGGGTGAATCAGTTGAAGGTGCCGATGTAATGGATACCGACTTAGCGTACCTTTACACAGACGGTGAGTTTTGGCATTTCATGAACAACGAAACATTTGAGCAGATTGCCGCTGACGAAAAAGCACTTGGCGATGCAGGTAAATGGCTAGTTGAAAACGATGTATGTACTATTACGCTATGGAACGGTAGCCCAATCGCGGTTACGCCACCTAACTTTGTTGAGCTTGAGATCACTGACACTGATCCTGGCCTAAAAGGCGATACAGCGGGCACAGGTGGTAAACCTGCAACGCTTAGCACGGGTGCAGTAGTACGTGTTCCATTATTCGTACAAATTGGTGAAGTAATTAAAGTAGACACCCGTAGCGGTGAATACGTAGGCCGTGTTAAGTAAGCTTGTTTACGGTTTATAAAATCCCGGCTTAAGCTGGGATTTTTTTTTGGAGAAAATATGTCAGCAACACTTTGGGCCCCAAGCGCAAGCATAAAAGCCCTTAAAAAGCGCGCAGCCATACTACGAACCATTCGTGAATTTTTTTATACGCGTAATGTAATGGAAGTAGAAACCCCTAGCTTAAGTAGCGCAAGCGTAACCGATGTGCATTTAGCGAGTTTTAATACGCAGTTTGTAGGCCCAGGCCACGCTGGAGGCTTGCCGCTTTATTTACAAACATCGCCCGAATTTGCCATGAAGCGCCTATTAGCCGCAGGCTCTGGGCCAATTTTCCAGCTTTGTAAGGCATTTAGAAACGAAGAGGCGGGTCGCTATCATAATCCCGAATTTACTATGCTTGAGTGGTATCGCCCTGGGTTTGATGAGTTTGCATTAATGGATGAAATGGATGAGCTAATGCAGCTTATTTTAAATGTAGAGCCTGCGGAGCGACTGACTTACCAGCAAGCATTTGAGCAGGTGTTATCACTTGACCCATTAACAGCTACACTTGCGCAATTACAAGCACTTGCCAGCGAACATGGCTTTGCCAGTATAGCTAAAAACGAAACCAATAAAGACACCTTACTGCAGCTGTTATTTTGTATGAAAGTAGAGCCAACTATTGGGCAAACTAAGCCGTGTTTTGTGTATCACTTTCCGGCATCGCAAGCGGCACTTGCACAAATTTGTGAGCACGATAATCGCGTAGCAGGGCGCTTTGAGCTCTATTATAAAAATATGGAATTAGCAAACGGCTTTAACGAGCTAACTAATGCCAAAGAGCAGGCAAAACGCTTTGATGAAGATAATGCCTACCGCGCTGCCAATGGGCTAAACCACGTGCCCATGGATAGGCGTTTAATCGCCGCGCTTGAACACGGGCTTCCAAAGTGTGCAGGTGTTGCAATGGGGATAGACAGGTTAGTTATGCTAGCCACCGAAAAAGAGACAATAAAAGAAGTCATCGCGTTTGACGTAGATAGGGCGTAATGCTAGGCGTGGTAATCCACCCAAAAAATTTAAAGCATTAATTCACAAAGAGGTTAGGAGGCGCTGCGCTATAGAGGGGACGTTGTAGTCACGGCTTTATGCCGCGTATTTTGTATTAAATGCCAGACGCGAGGTAAACTCGCTGCTACTTGTATGTTTCTCAGTGTAGTGCGCAGCGCTCCGGTGTTCTCGGTGGTAAAAGCGCTTTGTTCTAGTGCATAAGTAATTAAGAAATTATTAACACCACAGGGAAGGCAAGGAGAAGTGCAGGAGAAGATACTAAAAAATGGTATATTTTCTCTGTGTAGCGCGAAGCGCCTCGGTGCCCTCGGTGGTCAAATTGCTTTGGGCTTAAAGCCACTAAAGTGATTAAGTGATTAAGTGATTTTATCACCACAGAGAACACAGAGAAGTAAAGGAGAAGATCTAATGCCTCCTCAGTGCAGCGCGCAGCGCCTCGGTGTCCTCGGTGGTCGATTTGTTTTTAAATAAAAAAAGTGATTTTTATCACCACAGAGAAAACGGAGAAGGGAAGGACCAGAGATGAGACCACACGCGTG
>NZ_PNCT01000086.1:0-2296 GCF_005887365.1 Pseudoalteromonas sp. S3785
TTAGCCGTTAGCCGTTAGCCAGAATAAATTCCAAATATGCTAACAAGCAAGGCGCCTATAATAAATTTAACCACGGAGCTTATTTGGGTTGTAGACGTAGAGCTTGCTCACGTTAGAAGCGCAGCTTCTCATGGTTTTAAAATATAATAACCAATGTAAAAGCGCTCCTTTTATACGCCAACAAGCTGCGCGTCTACTTGGCGATGATTGCAACTCTGTGATTTTAATCGAAGCAGTGAAGCCTGCTTATACAACACTGCCTAATCTAAATTTGCTAAAATTTGCTCGCCAAACCACTCTGTAATTAAGCGTTTTTCATAAAAAAACGGCTCGTCGCGACCCATTTTAATTTTATCCATAAAGCCCATGTCTTTCAGCTCTACGCCGTTTGCTTCACTTATTACACTACCATCGTTATCTACAAGCGAGTAATTGAGCTTAATGCGCGGAAAATAAATAGGTTTTACTACGCGTATTTCATCCATACCGCCATAGCGTACATCGCCTGCTAAATCGATATCGGTTATTTCTAAATTTAGCTTATAACCTTTTGGCAACTGCTCGGCGAGTTTAGAAAAGTGTTTTTCGAACTGAGTAGCAATTTGTTTGTGGTACGACGCTTTGCCCTGGCTAGAAGCGCGCACATCGCGGTAGTCTTTAAAATCTTGCCACTTAACTACAGATTCTCCAGCGTGTGCAAATGCAGGTAATGTAATACACATTGCCATAGCGATTGTTTTAACTGAATTCATAGCATTCTCCAAAGGGGCAGTACTAATTATTTAGACTTAGCCCATTAATATAACTAATAATCTTAGCAGTGATTGATTAACTATAACTTAATGCGACATTTAAACTACTTTATATGCATTTAACTATATGACCCCTCTTAATAATAAAAGTTACAAATAAAGCATGTAAATCATCACAACTTATGGTGAAATTAAGATAATTGAAAAAGGTATCCACGGAGCATTCATGGCAATTTTAGTAACAGGCGGCGCAGGCTATATAGGCTCACACACCGTTTTAGAACTTTTACAGCAAGGCAGCGAAGTTGTTGTTGTTGATAATTTAAGTAACGCATCAAAAGAGTCGCTTGCACGCGTAAAGCAAATTACAGGCAAAGAAGCCACATTTTACCAAGGTGACATTCTTGATAAAGTTTTTTTAGATGCCATTTTTGCAAGGCACACCATAGAGAGCGTAATTCATTTTGCGGGCTTAAAGTCGGTTGGTGAGTCGGTGGCTAAACCTGTTGAGTACTATCAAACAAACGTACAAGGTACGCTAACACTTGTGGATGCCATGCGTGATGCAGGTGTATTTAAACTCGTATTTAGCTCATCAGCAACCGTTTACGGCGACCCTGCAAGCTTACCGATTAAAGAAGACTTCCCGGTAGGTGGCACAACAAACCCGTATGGCACATCAAAACTGATGGTTGAGATGATGCTACAAGATATTGCTAAATCAGATGAACGCTTTGCGTTTGCTATTTTGCGTTACTTTAACCCTGTGGGCGCACATGAGTCGGGATTAATTGGCGAAGATCCTAACGGTATACCAAATAACTTACTGCCCTTTATTGCCCAAGTTGCGGTAGGTAAATTAAAACAGCTTGCTGTGTTTGGTGATGACTACGACACCGTTGATGGCACCGGCGTGCGCGACTATATTCACGTTGTAGATTTAGCGATGGGTCACTTAAAAGCGCTTGATAAAATTGCCAACAATACCGGCGCGCTGGTATATAACCTTGGCACAGGCAATGGTTACTCTGTGCTGCAAATGGTTAATGCCTTTATAAAAGCCAGCAACCAAGACGTACCTTATCAAGTATCACCTCGCCGCCCTGGCGATATTGCTGCATGCTACGCCGCGCCAGAAAAAGCACTTAATGAGCTAGGCTGGAAAGCAGAACGCGGAATAGATGCCATGATGGAAGATACATGGCGCTGGCAGTCAAATAACCCTAATGGTTATAAAGGTTAATTAAACGCTTTGCCTGCTGCCCAAGCAGGCAAATAATCTACAAGTAAATTTAATCACCGTGCTAATCATTTATCAACGAGAGATACAAGACGTAAAGCTTGCTTAGGGTTGATGCAAAGCTTCTCATAGCTTTATCAAAGGGGTTTAACACAACGTAAAAGCGCTGCTTTTAAACGCCAGCAAGCTGCGCGTCAATAACTATTACCTCTCCTTCATTTCTCTGTGTTCTCTGTGGTAATAAAATGACTTTCGTTGTTTGCTTAAAAACAAATTTACCACCGAGGGCACCGAGGCGCTGCGC
>NZ_PNCT01000087.1:0-38100 GCF_005887365.1 Pseudoalteromonas sp. S3785
TGCCGACTAACCGAGTCGAACGGTTGACCTACTGATTACAAGTCAGTTGCTCTACCAGCTGAGCTAAGTCGGCACTGCTTTAGTACGGGGCGAGATATTAGAGTAAGGTTTATTATGATGCAACTATAAAATTAAAAAAAATGTAATTTTTTAGCTTAAACGCTCAGATTTCATGCAAAAGTGCTTAATTTTACTGTTTTTCGTCGTTTTTACTGAGCTCATGCCAGTAATTTAATCCTTTCATAACGAGTAAAGAATCAAAAATACTGCCATTTATTTGCTGTTGTAACAGCAAACCGTAACCTCCAGCGCACAATATTTCTGGTTTTTGTTCGGCTGTTACCTGTTTAAGTTGATATTTGGCCTGCTCAATAGCACCTAATGTTGCCACCAGCGCACCATTTTTTAATCCATTGGGTGTGTTTTTCCCTAACTCATTTAAAAAGGGGGTATTAGCATCATCAAACACGCGTTGAGTATTTTGTGTTAATGAGCGAGTCATTAAATCAAGACCAGGTAATATCCAGCCCCCTAAGTGCTCGCCTTCACCGCTCAATACATCAATTGTGGTTGCAGTGCCGGCATCAACAATAATACAGGGGGTATTAGGGTAAAGTGTAAAACCCGCCACCAACGCAAGCCAACGATCAATACCTAAATTGCCAACCTGGTCATATGCGCAGCTTAGCCCACTGAGGTTTTTGCTAACATGCGCCTCAAAACACGGAATATTTTTTTTAGCAGCTAATGTGAGCGCATCATTTAATAGTTCACTTTTGCCTACACAGGCATACACAACAGCCGTTATTACTTGCCACGGCACGTTGTTTATAGTCACGGGCGTAGCTTGTTGCTCGTGCCATAAGGCCGCTTTTAATGATGTATTGCCCACATCTATCAACAGCTTCATAATTTAGCCTTTCTTAACGAGATTTCACCGCCGTAGTAACTTTTTACTTCGCCGTCTTGGCGGATACGTATTCCGCCGTGCTGATCAATGCCTTCACAAATACCCCGCCAACTTCTGTGCCCAGTATTGAGCTCTACGCACTCACCCGCAAAGGCATTGAGCGCGTTCCACTGGGCATACATGCTGTTTAGTCCATCTTGCTGGTAATCTGCCAAACGCTGCTCTAAGTAGTAGGTAAGCGAAGCAACTAACTGGTTTTTATCAAGCGCGGTGGTGTGTTGGCTTAAGTCGGTCCATGCTTGGTCAATGTGCTCGCTGGTGTTTTGCGGCATCTGTAGATTAATGCCAATACCAATGACTAGCTGACAAGGGCCTTGTGGTTGCCCATCTAGCTCAACTAGCACTCCCGCTAGCTTTTGCTTATTTATGTATATGTCGTTTGGCCATTTAAGCTCTATATCAATACCGTAAAGAGCTTTAATGGCATCGTATACAGCAAGCCCTACGGCAATTGATACACCCATAGCTGCTTGTAGGCCATCATCTAACCGCCAAAAATAACTGTAGTATAAGTTAGCCCCAAACGGTGATTGCCATACACGCCCTCGCCTTCCTCGCCCAGCTTGCTGCATTTCGGCAACCACTACAGTACCAGACTCAAGCGCTGCTTTATTTTGAATACGGCGCATTAGCTCGCTGTTGGTTGAATCAATAATAGGGTGCACTTCTACTTGGGCTTTATTTGCGCCTAACGCGTGATAATACTTAGTTATATTGGCTTGGTTTAGCAAGCCCACCGCATTGTTTAAACTGTAACCTTTACCTGTCACTTTAAATATGTCGAGTCCCATATCTTGCAATGTTTGAATATGCTTACTCACAGCCGCACGGCTTATACCTAACTGCTCGCCAAGGGCCTGGCCCGATACAAAGCCACCTTGATTAAGCGCATTTAATATAGCGAGTTTATTCCCATCAGGTGCTTTCATTGCGCATGCTCCGTAATGATATGGCATTCACTATGTGTGTTTATAAGCCTTACTTCGTGCTCTAGCGTTATGCCGTAACGTGCAAATACCGTATTTTGTATGTGCGTGATCATAGTGATTAAATCGATACCTTTACTATTACCATGATTAACTAATACCAGCGCCTGCTGCTGGTGCACCTCAATACCTGCTACTGCGTAGCCCTTCAAGCCGGCTTGGTCAATTAGCCAACCTGCCGCCACTTTGTGATGGCTTTCTCCATAAGGGTAATGCGGTACATCGGCAAAGCGCAAAAGTAGCGCTTGTAAACACGCATTGCTAATAATCGGATTTTTAAAAAAGCTACCCGCGTTGGCTAAAGTGTATGGGTTTGGCAGCTTCGCGTTACGAATTGCAATAACCTGCTCGTATATCTTTTTAGGGGTGGGATTTTGCAATAAGTTGAGTGGGCCATAACTTAAAACTGGCTGCCATTTTTTAGGCAATGCTAAATTGACTTGAGTGATCACTGCTTTATTTTTTAAGGTGTGCTTAAAAATAGAATCACGATAAGCAAACTCACATTGAGCGTTAGTTAGAGTCACCTTGTTTTTAGTGGCTATATCAATGTACTCAACCGACTCTACAAATTGGGCGAGCTCAACACCATAAGCACCAATGTTTTGTACCGGCGACGCCCCAACAGTGCCCGGAATAAGGGCTAGGTTTTCAAGCCCTGCAATATTTTTATCAAGTAAATAGCTTACAAGGTTATGCCAGTTCTCGCCTGCAGCTGCACTCACAAGTACGTCATTTTCACGCTCGGTAATAGTAATGCCCTTAGTGGCCATTTTAATGACGGTGCCTGTGTAGTTTTCTAAAAATATTGTGTTGCTACCTTCCCCTAATAAACAAAACGGAGCACTAAAACGGTGTGCTTTAAGTTGCTCAACCGAGGTTATTTCAACAAAATGCTGGCATTGATTGTTTAGTGCAAAGGTATGTAAAGGTTTTAATGAGTGCGCCACAAAGGTCTCTGAGTGTACTGGTAACTAATCGCAGTAGTTTACCTTATTGTCGCAAAGAATGTAAAAATCACTCAACCCGTTGTATCAATCATGATATAAAACCTGCACTTATTATTAGTGTTCAGGGTATTTTATGAAAATTAAACCTCTTTTTTTAAGCCTCGCTATGGCCGGTATGTGCTCGCAAGCAATGGCAAACGCGATTGATCAAAACTCATACGCCAACCTAGATGATGTGGTAACAACACATTTAAACCTTGATTTAGATGTCGATTTTGCCGACAAGCAATTAGAAGGTTTTGTTGAGCACACACTAAAGTGGAACAATGACACGAGTAAAAAGCTGGTACTAGATACCCGCGACTTAGACATTGACAAAGTTATGTACCAAACAGCAAATGGTGATTGGCACAAAGCTAAATTTACACTGGCTGAGCGCGATGATGTTAAAGGCTCAAAACTAACTATTACATTAAAAAGCCAAGCGCCAAAAGTACGTATTTACTACAACAGCCGCCCAGAAGCATCTGGCCTGCAATGGTTAACACCAGAGCAAACAGCTAGCAAAACGCACCCGTTTATGTACAGCCAATCGCAGGCTATTCACGCTCGTAGCTGGTTACCAGTACAAGATACCCCTGCCATGCGCGTTACTTACTCTGCTCGTATACATACACCAAAAGATATACGTGCCGTAATGAGCGCCGATAACAAAGATGCGCTATACAAAGATGGCGACTACCACTTTGAGATGCCGCAGGCTATTTCGCCGTACTTAATTGCAATTGGTGCAGGTAATTTAGAATTTAAAGCCATGTCAAAACAAACAGGTATATTTGCCGAGCCTGAAATTTTAGACGCTTCGGTTGCCGAGTTTAACGACACCCAAGCCATGATCGACAAAACCAACGAAATGTATGGTGAATACGCATGGGGCCGCTATGATTTATTAATGTTACCGCCGAGCTTTCCGTTTGGTGGCATGGAAAACCCGCGACTTTCGTTTATTACTCCTACCGTAGTAGCAGGCGATAAAAGCTTAGTTAACCTTATTGCGCATGAGCTTGCCCACTCTTGGTCTGGTAACTTAGTTACCAACGCTACGTGGGAAGATTTATGGTTAAACGAAGGGTTTACCTCATACGTTGAAAACCGCATTATGGAAGAAGTGTTTGGCCGCGACCGCGCTGTAATGGAGCAAGCTTTAGATGCAGCAGGTTTACGTGCCCAGCTTAAAACGATTGACGCACCTGATACCCGCCTTAATTTAAAACTTAATGGCCGTGACCCAGATGATGCATTTAGCTCAGTGCCATACACTAAAGGGCAGCTATTTTTAATCTACCTAGAAGAAAAATACGGCCGTGATAAGTTTGATGATTTTGTTAAGACCTACTTTAATGAGTTTGCATTTAAATCGCTGACTACTGCGCAATTTGTTACTTATTTAAAAGCCAACTTAATTGAAAAATACCCAGGCGTTGTAAGCATGGATAAAGTGAATGAGTGGATTTTTGAGCCAGGTTTACCAAGCGATGCACCTAACCCAACATCGGATGCGTTTGACAAAGTAGATACAGCAAGCGCGGCATGGCTAAAAGGTGAAACAAGCGCAGCACAATTACCTACGGAAAAGTGGACAGTGCACGAATGGCTACACTTTTTAAACAACCTACCACGCAACTTAAGCTTAGATAAAATGGCAGAGCTTGACAAGCAATTTAACCTAACGCAATCAACCAATGCAGAGCGCGCGTTTGCATGGTTTATGCTAGCGGTAGGTAATGGTTACCAACCTATTTACCCAGCGCTTGATAAGCACTTATCAGGTATAGGCCGTCGTAAGCTAATTGTGCCATTATACAAAGCACTTATTAAAAATGGTAAGCGTGAGTGGGCACACGATGTATACATCAAAGCACGCCCAGGCTACCACCCACTTGCTCAAGGCACCATAGACGCTTTATTTGATAAATAAGCAACCTGTTTTACCCTAAAGGTGTTCACACCTTTAGGGTAAAACAGTAAAACCAATAAAAAAGGCCGATTTATCGGCCTTTTTTAATACTGTAACTTTCTCAAACTAAAAACTGTAACTAAGTTCAGCGCATTTAGTGCTTAAAATTAGTAGCTGAGATAAGTTTATTATTCAGCGCCTTGGTTCGTTACCTTTTCTAAAAAGGCTTTTCGTTCAGCAAGCGTTGCTTGTTGCCACCAAAATTCTAGCATTTGCGGTGCACTTGGCATGCCTTTGCCATTAATGGGCGCAATAGGCTTAATAGGTTGGCTTGGACGCACTGGGCCCGCTGGCACCGCCTTTTGTAAAGCAGGCTTTTTAGTTGCCAGCTGTGTATTTGAAATAACACTAAGCGGCTGTGCAACCGCAGCTCCCTTTGCTTTTAAACTTACCTGCGGTGCCTCAGCAAATATTTTTGCTGATACTGCGTTATCGGCACGATTAAACACCATGTCATAATCTTTGTTATCATCAACAGTAATATCTACCCAAAAAGGTTCAGACTCAATTACCTCATGGTCGTCAAAGCCTGTCTCGTATAAATCGGTGTACTTTAATTTTAACCGATAAGAGCCTGAGGCAAGTTCAATATCATCAACTCGACTAAATAGAGAGCTTTCAATCACTCTTTCGCCGACTTGTAAGGGCACTAATTCTTCAGGGAAGTGAATATTTGCGCCATACACCGACATACTCATCAAGAATGCCGCAACTGAGGTTATTAACATTGGTTTACGCATAAAAACTCCTTTATTTGTTTTGAGTTTGACACTGCAAACAAAATTTGTCATTAGTGACTTTAAATTCAAACCTTACATTTAAACGATTATGAGCACAGAGACCCTATTTACAAAAATTATTAACCGTGAAATCCCTGCAGACATTATTTACGAAGACGAAACTACCCTTGCATTTAAAGATATAAACCCACAAGCCCCTTTTCATGTGTTAATTATTCCAAAAAAAGCAATTGCTACTATTAATGATATAAATAGCGAAAACTCTCATTTAGTTGGAAATTTATACGAAGTGGCTGCAAAGTTAGCTAAGCAGTTTAACTTTAGTGAAGACGGCTACAGAGTTGTAATGAACTGCAATAAACACGGCGGGCAAACCGTGTATCACATACATTTACATATGCTTGCAGGCAAAGAAATGGGCTGGCCTCCATATCAAGATGCTAAAAAAATATAAAATTAATAATAAAAATTCACTGGAATTATTGGTATTACTCTAGTTACAAATGTTATTGTTTACCATGTATATAAAGTGAAAAATAATTACTTATTTGCAACATTTTATGTTTAAATAATCGTAAAATCGTACTTGTTCACAAGGCGAAACCGGACTTTCTAATACAAAAGGTGTGGAAGTCGTGGTAAACTTAACTAGTCAGCTTTATAAAAAGAGTATAAAAACATGAGCAGTTCAGCCTTTTTGTTATTAGATCAAGAGCCAATTAACACCATTGGCATTAACGTTTTAGAACCTTTGTTAAAAACGCAAGGCCTTGACGTAACCACGGGTACAAATATTTTAGATGTACCAGAAGGGACTCGATTACTGTTTATTGAAACATCAAGTAACGATGCATGGAGTAAACTAAAAGAACAGTTAGTTAACCTGCGCACCAAGTGCGATATCGTATTATTTAACCTAGACGAAAACCCTGAGCTTGCTAACCGCGCGCTTTTGAGCGGTATTCGTGGCGTGTTTTATACGACTGATAACGCTGATGTATTAATGAAAGGTATTCGCTTACTTTTAGAAGATCAGCTTTGGTACAGACGTGACATTATGTGTAATGCGCTGAACCGTATGTTGCAGTTCAATAAAGATGCACTGCACAAGCTGACCGAAGGCGATATAGAGCCAATTAAACTTACTAAACGAGAAAAAGCAATAATCTCGTTAATGAGTAAGGGATCTAAAAACAAAGAAATAGCTGAAGATTTAAGCATCAGCCCACATACCGTTAAAACACATTTATACAGCGCTTTTAGAAAAACGAAGTGTCGTAACCGTATTGAGCTACTATCTTGGGCTCAACAAAATATTCCAGACGAAATTCGTTAATCAATTTCGTATTTTAAAAACAGGCACTTAGGGTGCCTGTTTTTGTTTGTGCTATATGCTTGTTAAATTATTCGCTTTTTATTACTCTACTTGAAGTACCCATTGCTGGAACCTTTATGCTCGACTCTTCTACCCTCTTTTTTGCCAGCATTGCCGTTATCATTGTAATGACTCTTCTTAACTTTTTAACTTGGCGCACAAACAAAAATACCCCGGGTACGCTGCTTTATATTTTTTACCCGGTTTTATTACTGGGCGCAGTCATTGGCTTTACGCTAATTGGTAAAACACACAATCTTATTGTGATTAGTATCGCCAGTAGCATGATGTTTGGCGCATCGATTGTGCACAGTTTGGCCATATGCCAATTTTTAGATTATAAGGGGCCTGGGTTTAAACTACTGTGTGCATTTACTGCGTTTAGTGCCGTCATGTTAGGGTATTATTCGTTTTTTGACCCTTCATTACGCGAACGAATTTACGTCTCAGATGTACAGCACATTGCTGAAGCCGCGTTTTTGCTGTTTTTATTTATTAAATATGCACGAAAACCCTACCCCAATGGCACCATTGTTTATATTTTAATATTAACGTTAGTTGCCCTGAGCTTTATTAGCCGCTCATTATTTATGGCTAATATTGAACAGCCCCAGTTATTACAAAGCCCGTGGTTTAGCAGCTTACTGTTTTTAAATGGCGTTATTGCTCCGATGTTTTATGCTGCCGGCATGGCGCTAATGTGTAATGAACGCAGGGAAAAAAACCTCAACAAACTGGCCGACAAAGCCCAAAAAGATTTAGAAATTAGAGGTCTGTTTTTATCAACTATTAGCCACGAAATTCGCACCCCTCTTAATGGCATACTAGGCAGCGCCCAATTAGTTATGAACCAAAGCACCGACACCCGCAATAAAGCCTATTGTGAGGCTATTATTAATTCGGCCGAGTCATTAAATTTATTGGTTGATAAAGTACTCGACTACGCAAGCCTTGACCAAAGCGATGAAGCACTTTACGAAGAAGACATTGAATTTAAAACCTGGTTAAACAATTTGTGTTTATTGCTCAGCCCATTAGCGGAGCAAAAACAGCTTAAGTTTGAACTGGTATGTAATATCCCTGAGCAAGCTTGTTACTACTGCGATCAGCAAAAGTTAAGGCAAATAATTATTAACCTTGTTGGTAACGCCATTAAATTTACCGACCACGGTATAGTAAAAATTCAGGTTGATTTGATAAGCGACAAACACCTTGAACACACCATAAAAATTAGTGTTAAAGACTCAGGTCCAGGTATCGAAAAAGACGAAATAGCCTACTTAACAGAACCCTACGTACAAAGTAGCGCCGGTAAAGAAAAAGGCGGTACCGGTCTTGGGCTTGCAATAACCAGCCGACTGCTCGAAAAGCTTGGAAGCCGCTTAGAAATAACCAGCCAATTAGGCACCGGTAGCGTATTTAGCTTTACTACTACGTTTACGCTAGGGGAGCTTAGCTTGGTAGAGCAGCGCCATCAAAACAAAGACTACTTAACTGGCCTTGAAGTGCTACTCGTCGAAGATTTAGATTTAAATCAAAAAATTGCCATTGAGTTTATGGCTGAAGATGAACATAAAATAAAACTCGCCAAAGATGGCAAAAGCGCTATTGAACTAATGCAAATACATCATTTTGACGTTATTTTACTGGATATGAACCTACCTGACTTTACTGGTCAAGAGGTGTTAAAACGACTGCAGCGGTTGGAGCATAAAAACCAGCGCACCCCCGTACTCGCCTTTACAGCAAGCTTAAGCCCTGATGAGGTAAAAGAATACTTAGCTTTAGGTATAAAAGACATAGTCGGCAAACCAATTAAGCAGCAAAAGCTTCGCCAAGCACTGAGTGATTCACAATCAAATCAAACTGCAAATATAGCTGTAGAGCTAGTAGACACCTTATACGACGAAACCGCAGCAGAAACACTAACTAGCTCATTTAGTGAGGACGAAGTGTCGTCGATTTACAATGAATTTGTACTCTCTGCACGGACTAAACTAACCCGCTGCCAAGAACTTATTGACCATCAACCCGAGCAATGCATTAAGTTATTGCACCGCCAAGCAAGCACTGCTTTACAACTCGGGTTTAACCGCTACGGCATTGAACTGAAAAAGTTAGAGCGACGATTACTTGATAATAAACCCCATAACAACCTGCTTGATGAAGCGTTAGATCTTTGGCAACGCAGCTTAGAACAGTACTTAAAGTTTGTACGTGGGCAGTTGGGGTAAAGCCCGCTTTTAGAAGCTGTAATTTGCATCAACTAGCTTTCCTACCAATATATTTGAAACTTTATTGTTTGCTAATAGCCAAGCCTTAATGACACTAATATCTTCATTCGTAGGTGATGTATATCGCTTCGAAGATGTTATAAAAGCATTGAAGTGCTCTGTATCACCGCCGCCCCCAAGAACAAGATTTCTTAATGCAATAAGTCCTAAAAGATCATCTAAGAAAATATCAAACTGTATTTGATCTTTTAACGTTAAATTACACTGAAATGAAAAACCCAACATAGCATATTCATCGAGGTATAACTTTTTACGCAATCTTTTGCTTCTTGATCTGCTTACTTTATTTACATGGTTCATAATTGTCCTTTTTGAGTTTAAGCGCTAGGCTCTTACTTGCTTCTCCCATACTTATCATCAAATCGCTCTATATCGCTTTCATCTAGTACAGCACCTGTTTGTACTTCAATGACTATTAGCGGCTCTTTTTGATTGTTCGCTAAGCTGTGTATTTGTTTTGCTGCAATGTAGCAAGATTGGTCATGGTTGAGTGTTAATTTTTGCTCATCAATACGAACATCAGCAATACCCGATACCACCACCCAATGCTCTGCACGATGCTGATGGCGCTGCGTCGAAAGTTTAGCACCGCTATTAACGGTTATTTTTTTAACTTTAAATCCTGCCCCCGCTACTAAGGTGCGGTAGTTACCCCACGGCCGATACACAACCTGATGGTGGTTGAGCTTATCGCTTTGGCATACCGCCAATTGCTTGAGCAATAAAGGCAGACCATCAAGCTTGTTTTTATTAGCAACGAGGGTGGCATCGTGAGTATGAATAATAGCTAAGTCGCTGACCCCAAGGGTAGCAACGCTGTGATCGTCTTCGCTTATAACAAAATTATTAGTACTATTTTGCGCGGTATGGCTGTCGTTTTCATTATTGCCATGTGCATCTTTTTTTATAAGGTTAGCCAAAGCACTGAAGCTGCCTACATCACTCCAATTAAGCGCAACAGGCAGCACGGCTACATTATTACTGCGCTCTAAAATAGCGTAATCGATAGAGTCACTTGGGCAGTTTTTAAGTGGCTCGTTGTTTGGCCTTGTAAAGCCTAAGTCGTGTGAAAACTGAGATGCCGCTTTTACACTGTGCGCTATTTTTGGCGCAAAACGTTCAAGCTCATTTAAATACGCACGTGGCGTAAATAAAAACATGCCGCTATTCCAACTATAACCGCCTTCAGCTAAATAATGCTCAGCAGTGGCCAAGCTTGGCTTTTCTTTAAATTCAGCCACTTTGTAGCAATTTGAGCCTGCTATTTTACTACCTTGCTTAATATAGCCAAACCCAGTGTGGGGCTGTGTTGGTGTAATTGAAAATGTAACTAGCATACCTTGCTCAGCCAACTTAACCGCATCATTTAATTTAAGTGTGAGCTCAGTAAAGTTCTCAATATGATGATCGGCGGGCATCACCAATATTGGCCCTGTTATATCTTGCTGAAGCGCGTAGTGTGCTGCAAGCGCAATGGCCGGAGCGGTATTTTTACCTTGCGGCTCTAACAACAGTGCACGAGGGTTTACTTGTGCACTTTGCTCAGCAGCAATAAAGCGGTGCTGTTCGTTACACACGAGTATTGGCTTTGCAAACCCCTTGCCTGATACACGCGCTAACGTACTTTGTAATAACGAATGTGTGTTATCAAGCAAGGGTAAAAATTGCTTGGGCATAGCTTGGCGAGAAAGCGGCCATAACCGAGTGCCAATGCCACCCGCTAAAATAACCGGTGTAATAAGGGATGTATTCATAAAGCCGCCAATAAACATATCAGCGGCTATTTTAACACTTTATTGGCTAGGCGCTAATGCTTAGCGATTTATACCAAGGTAAACGCATCGGCATCTAAATAAGCAGGGAACGCGGTTTTAAAATCATCGAGCGGTGCTTTTTCAAGCGTTACAGTGAGTAACTCTTGTGTATTGTCTTTTGCTTTAGCTACCGTATCGCCTTTAAAGTCGTACACGGCCGTGCCACCGTTATGCGCAACACCATTGCCATCGTCGCCAACACGGTTAACGGCTACTACATAACACAGGTTTTCCATAGCGCGCGCCATTAATAATGTATCCCAAATATGGCGACGAACCGCAGGCCAGTTGGCTACGTTTATCATTACATCGTAGTCGTTATTATTACGCTGAAAAACCGGAAAGCGCAGGTCGTAACACACCTGCGGTAATAGCTTAAAGCCATTAATTTCAAATGTTTTACGCGCTTGCCCTGCTACGACATAGTCGCCCTCACTCCCTAAACGAAACAAATGGCGTTTATCGTAATAATTCACCTCACCATCGGGTTTTACCCAATAAAAACGGTTTGCTTTTTTATCGCCTTGTGCAACTAATACTGACCCTGCAATAACGGCGTTATGCTTATGTGCTTGGGTTTTTAGCCAAGTAACTACTTTGCCATTTTCGGGCTCTGCGCAATCAAGATTAATTGCAAAACCAGTAGCAAAAGTTTCAGGTAGTAAAATTAAATCAGGGTTATCGGTTATCTCTGCTAATTTTTTATCAAACATGGCTAAATTGGCGTCTTTATCAAGCCAATGCAGCGCACTTTGAACGAGTGTAAGCGTTAAAGTTGACATAATATTTGCGCGGCCTCTATTAAAGTTTCATCGTTTTTAGCAAAACACAGTCGAATCACTTTATCATTTGAAGGTTGCTTGTAAAACACACTTAAAGGAATAGCAGCAACCCCAGCTTGCTCTACTAGCCAGTGGCAAAAATCTACATCATTAAGATCAGACACCTCACTATAATCAAGCAATAAAAAGTACGTACCTTGGCTTGGTAAAATAGTAAAACGACTGTCACTTAAGTGCTGCGCTAATAAGTCGCGCTTTTGCTGATAAAAATTGCTTAGCGCATCTACATGCTCGCCCTGTTGCTCAAGCATGTCGGCCAATGCGTGTTGTGCAGGTGTAAAGCTTGAAAAAGTAACATACTGGTGTATTTTTCTAAATTCAGTAGCAAGCGGTGCAGGGGCAATACAGTAACCCATTTTCCAGCCGGTGCTGTGAAACGTTTTACCAAAGCTTGATATAACAAAACTTTTTTCACGTAGCTGCTCACCGCAAAGCATGCTTAAGTGTATGTCGCCGTCAAAAGTAATGTGTTCGTAAACCTCATCACTTATGACATATAAATTGTGCTCGCTTACTAACGATTTAAGCGCGTTTATATCATGGCTTTTAAGTATTTTACCGCTTGGGTTATGTGGCGTATTAATAATTATAGCGCGCGTGTTTTTGCTCACTGCGCTGCGAACAGTTTGCCAATCAATAGCATAATCGGGTGCATGCAGTGCAATATGAACAGTTTTACCGCCAGCAAGCTCAACGGCAGGCTGGTAAGAGTCATAGGCGGGGTCAAACACAATGACTTCATCATCGGGGCGTACTATAGTTTGAATAGCGACAAACAATGCTTCGGTGGCGCCCGATGTAACTGTAACTTGCTCAGCTGCATCAATTTTTGCCGCATATTTACGCGCCACCAAATTGGCTATCTGTTGTTGTAAACGGGGTACTCCACTGGATGGCGAATATTGATTAACCCCTTGCTGAACATAAAAATTCAGTTGGTTTTTTAGTAATTCTGGCGCATCAAACTCAGGAAAACCCTGCGATAAATTTATTGCCGAATACTGACTTGCTAAGCCACTCATTTGGCTAAATATACTAACACTTGAATTTGGTAATTTACTTTCAAACACGACAGGCCCTTAATGATGGTTTTGCGCTTAAAGCGATGCTATCATTGCTTAAAACAGAAGTATAGCCGTCTAAAATTAAATAGCTTTATATCAATTCGCTTAATTAACTGAGCTATTTTGAGGTAGTAAAAACGCAGCTAGCGTATGGTTTAGCGCCTCAAAAGCATTAATTATTATTGCGCCTTGGTATTACACTCATTGGTGAGGAATGTATGCACAACAATACCGCTATTTCGCAACTTATTGAAGCTGGAAAATGGATCAGCCAAAAAGGCTGGGTTCCCGCCACCGGCGGAAATTTTTCGGCGCGCACCGCAACCGGGTTCGTGGTTACCGCTAGCGGCTTTGATAAAGGTCAGCTTGGTACACACACCTTCATTGAGCTTGATCATCAAGGTAATCGCACTAAAGGCGCTGGCAACCCATCGGCTGAGACGCAGCTGCACTTAGGCATGTATAAGCTTATTCCGCATGCTAACGTGGTGCTGCATACTCACTCAGTAGCAGCCACCGTCCTGTCACGTGTAATTAAAAGCCATGCATTAAATTTAAGCGGTTACGAAATGCAAAAGTCACTCAGTGGAGTAACTTCGCATTTAGATACGCTATGCATTCCTATTTTTGAAAACGACCAAGACATAGAACGTTTAAGCTTACTCCTTAGCGATCACCACTTACATACACCCATTGAGCACGCCGTGTTAATTCGTGGGCATGGCGTTTATGTAGTAGGGAGTAATTACAAACAAGCACTTCGCCACTTAGAGGGACTGGAGTTTTTATTTAGTTGCGAGATAGAACGGTTAAAAATAGAAGGTATTGGGGCACAGCTATAATGATAAAGGCAATTTTAACTGATATTGAAGGCACCATCACACGTATCTCATTTGTTAAAGAGGTGCTTTTTCCGTATGCAGCCAAACAATTAGCAACATTTATACGCTTAAACGAAAATAAAACCCAAGTCGCTGAACAAATAGCTGCAGTAAAAGCCATTATTAATGAGCCCGATGCCGATATAGAAACTGTCATTAGCGTATTATTAAAGTGGATTGAAGAAGATAAAAAAATTACCCCTTTAAAGCAAATACAAGGGCTAATTTGGCAAACGGGCTACGAGCACGGTGATTTTAAAGGCCATTTATACGCAGATGCGTTTGAGTTTTTACAAGCTCAGCACGATCAAGGCACCGCACTCTATGTGTATTCATCAGGCTCGATAAGGGCGCAGCAGTTACTTTTTAAATACAGTGATTATGGCGATATTCGCCCCCTGTTTAACGATTATTTTGATACCAAAGTCGGCGCAAAGCAAGAGCAAGCAGCCTATAACACCATAGTTAACCAACTGCCGTTTGATGCTAATGAAGTACTCTTTTTAAGTGATGTAGCGGCAGAGTTAGACGCTGCACAAGCCGCTGGCCTTAAAACCTTACACTTAATACGAGATGGCCAAGCACGCACCACACACTCTTACGTACATGACTTTAGCGCAGTTACATTGGAGCAATATGCATGAGCCAATTAACAATTTATGCTAACAATAATCCAAGTAATGCGCTGATAAACACCCACGATTTAACCGAGATTACTCAGCAATTAGCAAAGGTAAATGTACGCTTTGAGCAATGGCAAGCAACTGCGCCCATTAATGAGCACACTACAAATGAGCAAATTATTGCAGCGTATAAAAATGATATAACGCGCTTAAAAGCGCAAAATGGCTATAAAACGGTGGATGTTATTTCGCTTGCCAAAGGTAATCCTGCAGCGGCACAAATGCGAGAAAAGTTTTTGTTTGAGCACACTCATAATGAAGATGAAGTTCGCTTTTTTGTAAAAGGCCAAGGGTTATTTTGCTTACATATAAATGCCAAAATTTACCAAGTATTATGCCAGCAAGGTGACTTAATTTCGGTGCCAGCACTTACCCCACACTGGTTTGATATGGGGAGCGACCCAGAATTTACCGCCATTCGATTATTTAATAATACCGAGGGCTGGGTTGCAAAAAGCACCGAGTCTGAAATTGCGAAGCAGTTTCCTTTACTCGCATAGCAAAAGTGGCACAGCACCGCTCCACGAAGGGGCAAGTGGGGCAGTGTTTAAAAACTACTTAAGCGCTGTTAACGCCCCACTCTCTACATCATTTTTATCGTAAACACCGGTATCTAACACCCACGCTGTTACTAATTTTGCAGGTGTTACATCAAATGCGGGGTTATACACATTGGCATGAGTCGGTGCCCACAGCGCCGTACCAAAACTGCCACTTACGCCACGTACCTCTGCGCTACTGCGTTGCTCTATTGCTATATCGCTACCGCAAGTCGTTTGTGTATCAAGCGTAGTTAAAGGCGCGACAACATAAAAAGGAATACCATGAAAATGGGCCAATACAGCTAAATTATACGTGCCTACTTTATTAGCAAAGTCGCCATTGGCAGCAATACGGTCAGCCCCTACCACTATTTTATCAACCCGGCCTGCGGCCATTAGACTGGCAGCCATGTTATCGCAAATAAGCGTGTAAGGCACTTGCCAGCGTTCAAGTTCGAACGCGGTTAAGCGCCCACCTTGCAATAATGGGCGCGTTTCATCCACCCATACATGTATATTGCCATGTTGCTGCTGCGCTTTATAAATAACACCTAACGCTGTGCCAATACCAGCAGTCGCTAATGCACCGGTATTACAGTGAGTTAAGATATTATCGCCGCTGTTTATAAGCTCAGCACCGCGCGTTGCCATACGCTCACATAACTCAATGTCTTCAATAAATAGGCGCTCGGCAGTGGCTACTATATTAGTTACAAAGTCACTTTGCTTAAGCGCTTTTCGTAATGCGGCCATGCAATGCATTAAATTAACCGCCGTTGGGCGTGTGGCTTCCAGCTCATTAATTGCATCACCAAGCGCCGCTTTTGTAGCGCCTTGCTCAGCTAAGTGGGCAACGAGCAAACTCGCACCTAAGCCTATTAATGGGGCACCACGAATTTTTAAACTAACGATCAGCTCCTTCATCGTCTCAACACTATGGCATTCGTGCCATACCTGCTGATGAGGAAGTAAATACTGGTCAAGCACATTTAATGTGCCGTTTTCATATTTTAAACTGCTTGCGATTAGGTTTTGCATGATGGGGCTGCTTAAATAAAATGCGTAAGGCTATTTTACATCAGTTTGAATAACTCTCAAGTTAGACCTGTAGACATCTAAACATTTAAAAGTATAGAATCCCTAAAATGGTTATTTGAGATCTCACTATGGCTAATTATGTTGCGTTTAATGCACAACGCGCTATTGAATATGTAAATTCGCTAATTGACGCTAAGCAGTATGATTTTTTTAAAGCTGGCGCACACTTAACTGCATACGAATTTGGTGACGGTAACCTTAATTTAGTATTTAGAATTAGCGATGAGCACCATAACAGTATTATTTTAAAGCAAGCATTGCCGTATGCTCGTTGTGTAGGTGAATCATGGCCGCTCACGCTTGATAGAGCCCGAATTGAGGCACAAGTGTTACTTAACCACGGTGCTATTTGCCCGCAAAGCACTGCTAAAATACTGCACTATAATCAAGATTACGCACTCACCATTTTAGAAGATTTAGGCCACTTACAAATATTGCGAACCGCACAAAATAATGCGGAGCAATTTCCTAAATTAGCCAAGCACGTCGCAACGTATTTAAGCCATACTGGGTTTTATAATTCTGATTTTTACCTAACCGCTCAGCATAAAAAAGCACTAGTACAGCAATTTACTAACCCTGAGCTTTGCCAAATAACTGAAGATTTATTTTTTAGCGATCCGTACATAGATCACGAGCGCAATAATTTTTCTGTGCAGCTAGTTCCGCAGGTGAAAGCTCTTCGTGATAACACCGCGCTTAAGTTAGAAGTTGCAAAACTAAAAGCAAATTTTTTATCTAACCCACAAACACTGCTGCATGGCGATATGCACAGCGGCAGTATTTTTGTAGATAGCAATACCACTAAAGTAATTGACCCTGAGTTTGGCTTTTTTGGTCCTGTTGGCTTTGATATAGGCTCTTTTATTGGCAATTTACTATTAAATTACTGCGCCCAAGCAGGCCATATTGAAGAGTTTGTAGCGAGGCGAAACTATCAAACGTATTTACTCAGCTGCATTGTTGAAAGCTATAATTTATTTGAGCACCAATGGCTAACTTTAGTAGCCAACCACAGCACAGATCAAACGCTCAATACCCAAGGCTACCCACAGTATTTTATGAAAACCGTATTACAAGACGCCATAGGGTATTGTGGTACAGAACTAATTAGGCGCACCATAGGGCTTGCACATGTAGTTGATATTGACAGTATTGAAGATGAAACTACGCGCCTTGCAGTACAAAAACAGACGCTGAACTTAGGTGAGCAGCTCATTTTAAATGCCAAACGCTGCGACAATAAAGAGGCATTTTTTAGTTTATTAATAAGCCAGCTAAATTAACAAAAGGCGCTAAAGCGCCTTTATTACTACTTATTAGTGGTAATTTTCGTAAATTTTATCAAGTGGCTCCGACAGCCCGCTTTCTTGTACTATACGCACGTGTTTACGCCTTAATTCCCGCGCACTCGTTACACCACATGAGTGGGCAATTAAGCCAGCACCGTAATGAATATATTTATTGTAATTGGCAACTCGCTGGGCTTTATCGGCAACATTTAACCCACGCTGTAGCCGCTCGTTATGGGTAGTGACACCGGTTGGGCAGGTGTCTTTATTACATTGCATGGCCTGTATACAGCCTAACGCAAACATATGGCCACGAGCAGAAACAACAAAATCAGCACCCAAAGCAAGCGCCCATGCCACCTTAGAGGGCACAATTAACTTACCCGATACAATTACTTTAACCCGCCCTGTTAAGCCATGTTTTTCAAGCATATTAACAACCAACGGTAAGCTTTCGCGCAGCGGTAACCCGACCGAATCGAGTAATGGTTGAGGTGCAGCCCCCGTACCCCCATCGGCACTATCAATAGTGATAAAATCCGGGGCAGATTCAAGCCCGCGATGGTTTATTTCTGCAAATAGCGTTTCTAGCCAAGTGTAATCACCAATAACCGCTTTAAATCCGGTAGGTTTACCTGTGGCGTTTCGCACCGTGGCAATCATATCTAATATGTCGCTGGGTTTTTTAATCTCTGGGTGCCCATTTGGGCTAATTGAATCTTTGCCCTCAGGAATGCCCCTTATTTTAGCAATTTCAGCATTAACCTTTTTACCAGGTAACATACCGCCTTTACCTGGTTTGGCACCTTGGCTTAATTTAAGCTCAAACATTTTTACGCTTTTATGCGCCGCTATTTCTTTTAGCTTATCGATACTTAAATTTCCAAGCTCATCACGCACACCATATTTAGCCGTACCAATTTGAAACACCAAATCGGCGCCGCCCTCTAAATGATAAGGGCTCAGCCCGCCTTCACCGGTATTCATCCAGCAGCCGGCTAATTTTGCCCCTTTTGATAACGCTCTAACAGCCGGTTTTGAGAGCGCACCAAAGCTCATACCTGATATATTAAACAATGAGTTGGTGGTATACGGCGTTTTACAATAAGGGCCCAAGGTGACATTACTTGGGTCAAGCGCCTCCTCATCTAAGGTAGGGAACGCACAATTCATAAACATCACTGTACCTGTTACCTCTAAGCTTTGCGTGGAACCAAATGCAGCGGTACGATCGACATCTTTTGCAGCACGATACACCCAGCTACGCTCTGCTCGGTTAAACGGCATTTCTTCTCTATCGAGGGCAAAAAAGTACTGCCTAAAAAACTCGCCTTGGCGCTCAAAAAAGTATCTAAAGCGGCCAATTACTGGGTAATTTCGTCTAATTGCATGCTTTGTTTGGGTAATATCACGAAAATAAAAAACAATAACGGTAAGAACAATTAACCCCAGTGCAACGATAAAAATGCTCGCAAATACATCAATACTAAAAATAATAAAATCGCTCATCCAACCCCCTTGATGGCTGTTTTTAAAAATAAAAAAGGCGTTGCGTCAAAATGACACAACGCCTATCGTTGTTCAAGGTTTATACTCTTTGAGAATTAGCTTTGCGTGTTTTCAAGCTCAGTTTTTATGTATAAACGCACTTGCTCCTCAAGCACAGATAATGGCACTGAGCCGTGACGTAAAACTTGATGATGAAACTCACGTATATCAAAACGCGCTCCAAGCGCTTGCTCAGCTTCTGTACGTAAACGCTTGATAGTCAGCTCGCCAATTTTGTACGACAACGCTTGCCCTGGCCATGAAATGTAGCGGTCAGTTTCGGTTTTAACATTGTGTAATGAAAGCGCCGTGTTTTCGCTCATAAAGTTCATAGCGCGTTCGCGGCTCCAGCCGTACATATGCATACCGGTATCAACCACTAAACGTGCTGCACGCCACATTTCATAAGTTAAACGGCCAAATCGGCTGTATGGGTCTTGGTAAAAACCGGCTTCTATACCTAAGTATTCAGAATAAAGCCCCCAGCCTTCACCAAAAGCCGAAAGATAAGCATCGCGGCGGTAGCTTGGTAAGTTTTCAAGCTCTGCATTAAGTGATATTTGCAAGTGATGACCAGGTACGGCTTCGTGTAAAGTGAGTGCTTCTAATACATACAACGGGCGCTTATCTAGCGCGTAGGTATTAACCCAATAATAGCCCGCTTGATCGCTTCGGCTCGAGCCAACATAGCGCCCAGTTGTATATTTTGGGGCTATACTCTCAGGCACGGACGCAACGCCATAAGGCATACGCGGCAATGTATGAAATAACTTAGGTAGTTGCGCATCCATTTTTTTAGCTATATAAGCTGCTTCTTTTAAAAGCTGCTCTGGGGTGGTGGCATAAAATTGCGGATCGGTACGTAAAAAGTGAATAAATTCGGCAAATGTGCCTTTAAAACCGACTTCTTTTATTATTTCTTCCATTTCACTGCGGATACGCGCCACCTCAGATAACCCCAGCTGATGTATTTCATCAATGCTCATGTTGGTGGTGGTATAATACTGGGCACGGTTTTTATAAAACGCCTTGCCATTTGGAGTTTGCGAAATACCAATTGCAGTGCGCGCACCGGGCTTATATTGCGTAGTAAAAAATGTTAAATACGCTTTATAGGAAGCAATTACATCATTTTTTATGATGCGTTTAGCTTTTTGTTGCAGCGCTTTAAAGTCGTTTTCACTTAGCCCTGCCGTGTTCGTTTTAAACGGGGAGTAAAAGTCTGACTGTGTTACATCATCCACTATGTATGCGCTTATTGAGTCTTCATACCCTGCTAGTACCGCTTGTGGTTGAGTAAGTCCCGTTTCGAGCCCCTTTTTCATCCAGTGTATATTTTGCTCAAAAAAGCGTGGTACTTGTTCAAGGCGAGCTAAATACGTTTCTAACTGTTGCGGTTGCTTGTACTGCGAACTATTAATCATGTAAGACAAGCTAGAATGAAACCCATACTCAGAGGTTAACGGCATGTAGTGCGCATTAAATACGTATTCATCAACACTGTTTTGTACTTGCGCACGAATAATACTGAGGTTAATACTGTTTTCGCTTGAAAGCTGGTCGCTATCAATTGCATCTAAGCGACTTAATAAAGCTGTTTTTTCCTCGTATTGTTGCTTTAAAAATTCAGCCGATAAATTTGGTAATAAATAGCCATCAACCCCTTCTGGGTGTGTGTAGGGATTAACACTTTGGCGGTAATCAACAATACTTTGCGCCACTTGCTCAAATTGTGTGTTAGCGTTGGTGCTTGTTAATGTACAGGCGCTTAGCGTACCAAAAAGTGATAGTGCTATTAGTGTGCGGCAAATTCGCGGGGGTAAGGAATAATTCATTTTAGTTTTTACTTAACCATACAATAGATTTCACAAAACTATCGTAGGCTGAGTAAATAGCAAGACAAATGCGATTAATCTCAATCACACACGCTTAGTTGGAGCCAGCCACCACAAGCTGAAACAGCCTAAATTAAGCTAAATACGTGCTCTTTGATGATAAAATCAGCTATTAGGCTGCAAAAGTAAAAATTTAAGTTCACTAATACTGGTTTTTACTTTTAAATAGCCTTCTTAACGATTATTGTAGTAAAAAACAATAAAGCTTGGATGCATTACCGCCTCATTGAAGAGTTATTTTAATGTGTAATTTAATGCGTACTTAGTTGGTAGTTAAAATGATGTTCCATGATTCCATGGCTGTAGCTCAAGAAAAAATGACGAATGTATGCTTGTTTTTAGAACGTCATACGCTACCCCCCTCCCCGCTAAATTATCACGTTGCTTATACCTACATTAGTAAAGTAAATACTGAGCTAAATAACACCATAGACGAAGCCATTACTAATAAAGCGCATATCGATAGTATTTTTATTGAGCAGCTCTACTTTGAGTTTTTAAACGAAGGGCATACCACGCAAGTGGCGATGATCAATAACGTAAACGGAGTTATTGACTCGCTATCACGCAATGCGCAATCAACCGAAAAACAAATTACTAGCTTTGCCGGCCAAGTAAGTGAGTGCATGCATTCGCTTGATGAGAACAATATAGAGCAAAGCCGCCAAGCACTCGATACGTTAAACACGCAATCTGCTACCTTGCTTGAGCAGCATAAGCACTTTAAACACGAGCTACTCAAAGCAAAAAAATTGCACGAAAAAACCCAAAAGCAGCTAGCGCAATTACGTAAGCAACACATTATTGACTCGCAAACGGGGCTGTATAAACGCCATTATTTAACACAGCAAACCCAAGTATGGAGCAGGCAAGACAAATCAATTTGCGCAATTGCTATTCAAATAGATAATTTAGATCATTTTGTAGATAATTACGGCGACATCATTGGCGAAGTGATATTGAACAAAGTGGCTAAACAAGTAAAAAAATATGTCTTCCAAAGTGGTTTACCTGGGCGCACAGCAAAGGATCAATTTACCGTATTGCTGCCAGATATAGACCCCGAAACCGCCAATGTTATTGCTGAAAAAGTGCGTAATGGCGTAGAAAAACTTCGTTTTGTTAGCTCAAAAAGCGGCACCAAGCTGCCTGGCATTAACTTATCTTTAGGTATAGCGCAGCAACTCAAAAATGATGACTTTAACCAGTTAGCTAAAAAAGCCTCGCAAGCGGCATTTAAAGCACGCTCACTGGGGCAAAGTAGCTTTACAGCTGGTCACTAGGTTTTACGCTAAATTACCTGATAAATCATATTCAAATTGCACCTGCAGTATACAATCAAGTACACTAGTCTTTATTGCCACGATAGAGACTAATCATGAACGAAACAGAGCAAAAGACCACGCATTTTGGCTATAAAACCGTAGCCGAAAACGATAAAGCCTCAATGGTTGCAGACGTATTTCACTCGGTTGCAGCAAAGTACGATGTCATGAACGATTTAATGTCTTTTGGTGTACATCGTTTATGGAAACGTCAAACTATAGCCAGCTCTGGTGTGCGCAAAGGCCACCACGTCCTTGACTTAGCAGGCGGCACTGGCGATTTAACAGCAAAATTTAGCCAACTCGTCGGTGATACCGGCCAAGTGGTTTTAGGCGATATTAACTCGTCTATGTTAAAAGTGGGCCGTGAAAAGCTGCACAACTTGGGTTTAGTTGGCAATATCGACTACGTACAAATGAATGCCGAAATGCTGCCATTTCCAGATAACAGCTTTGATGTGATCACGATTGCCTTTGGCCTACGTAATGTAACCGATAAACACAAAGCTCTGCGCTCTATGTACCGTATTTTAAAGCCAGGTGGACGTTTATTGGTATTAGAGTTCTCCAAGCCTGAGTATGAAATTTTAAGTAAAGCGTACGATTTTTACTCGTTCAATCTATTACCAACTATGGGTAAAGTAGTGGCAAACGATAGTGAGTCATACCAATACTTAGCTGAGTCAATTCGTATGCACCCAGACCAAGAAACCTTAAAAGCAATGATGGAAGAAGCAGGCTTTGAACAAACAACGTATCAAAACCTAACCGGTGGTATTGTTGCACTGCACCGTGGTTTTAAATATTAAGGTAGGCAGTTATGGCGTTTGAGCAAAAAAGCGAACATGTGGTCGCAGCAAAACCCGATTCGCAGTTTTTTATGTTACCTAATTTTGTACTTTCGCTTGTAGAACGAGTACTCAATAAGGTACTGCAACTCGACGCCACCTTGATAGATAAGCTCAGTGCCGTTAAGCACAAACCATTAAAGGTCGAAATCCGCAATTGGCAGCAGCAAATAGCATTAACCTTTGATGGTAAACAATTACACCTTTACAGCGCCACCGATGAAGATAGCGCAGAGTGTATGATCAGCGCCGATATAGATACACTCATGGCGCTTAAAGACCCAGCTATGCTGACACAGCTCATTCGTCAAGATAAGCTAGACCTGCAAGGCGACTTAAACGTCGCTCAGGCTTACAGTGCCGCATTTTCTGGCCTAGATATAGATTGGCCTGAGCAACTATCGCACTATATTGGCGATGTGCCCGCACAACAACTTTACATACAGCTAAACGCTTTACGCAGTAAAGAGCGTAAAACACGTCAGCAAATTAGCACCACTTTAACCAGCCTATGCCAAGATGAGCTCGCTGTAACTATTCACCCTTTAGAGCTTGAACAATTTAAACAACAAAACCGAGCATTAAAAGGGCAGGTGGCCGCTATTGAACAACGCATAAATGCATTAATCAACTCTTCTAACACTAGCAACCGCTAAGGATTTTTTGTGTCGACTGCTCGATTGTATTACATCACTAAAACATTACTTAGCTACGGATTAGATGAGTTAATACCAAAACAAAAAGTACCGTGGTACGCTAAAATTGCGCGCGGTAGTTTATTTTGGTTACGTAACCAGCACAAGAACAAGCCAGCGGGCTTGCGACTGCGCTTAGCTTTACAAGAGCTTGGCCCTGTGTGGATTAAGTTTGGCCAAATGCTCTCTACCCGTAGAGACTTACTCCCGCACGACATTGCGTTAGAGCTTGCCTTTTTACAAGATCAAGTTGAGCCATTTGAAGGCGAACTTGCCCAAAAAATAATTGAAAAGTCACTCGAAATTAGCGATATAAGCCAATTATTTAGTGAATTTTCGCAAACTCCATTAGCTTCAGCGTCTATTGCACAAGTACATACTGCAACGCTAGTTGATGCCCATAACAATACCCAAGATGTTGTTATAAAAGTAATTCGTCCAAACATAAAAACCCAAATTAATGCCGACTTAGCCCTTATGGAAAAGCTCGCTAAAGTCCTTGCCAAAGTACACAGCGAAGCAAAAAGGTTACGCCCTGTTGAAGTGGTCAAAGAGTATAAAAAAACCTTACTCGATGAACTCGACTTAATGCGCGAAGGCGCAAATGGCATACAACTTAAGCGTAATTTTGAAGGCTCTGACTCATTATATATCCCTACTGTTTATAGCGATTACAGCCGCAGTAATGTATTGGTTATGGAACGTATTTACGGCATACCCGTCTCGGATACCGAGTCATTAATTGCGCAAAATACCAATATGAAATTACTGGCTGAGCGCGGTGTAGAAGTGTTTTTTACGCAAGTGTTTAGAGACAGCTTTTTTCATGCTGATATGCACCCAGGCAATATATTTGTCTCTCGCGAGCACCCTGAAAACCCCATGTATATTGGTATCGACTGCGGTATTGTTGGCACCTTAAACAAAGAAGATAAGCGTTATCTCGCTGAAAACTTTATCGCCTTTTTCAATCGTGACTACCGCCAAGTGGCTCAGCTACATGTTGACTCGGGCTGGGTTCCGCCTGATACCAGCATAGAAGAGTTTGAATTTGCGATTCGTACCGTATGCGAACCTATATTTAATAAGCCACTGGCTGAGATATCGTTTGGGCATGTACTGGTTAATTTATTTAACACCGCACGACGCTTTAACATGCAAGTACAGCCGCAGTTAGTATTATTACAAAAAACATTATTATACGTTGAGGGCTTAGGGCGTCAGCTTTATCCACAACTTGATTTGTGGAAAACCGCTAAGCCATTTTTAGAAGATTGGGTAAAACAACAAGTTGGTCCATTATCAGTAATGAAACAAATGTATGCTAACTTGCCATTTTGGGCTGAAAAAATGCCGGAACTACCTGATTTGATTTATCAAAATTTAAAACGTAGTCCGCAATTGCAGCACTCTCAGCCAAATAAAATGTCACATAAAGCGCTCGTACTTAGCCTGTTTGGCAGTGCTTCACTGATTGTGTCGGCATTGTGTTATTTACAGCACGACTTTATAGCGGCAGGCGTAACATTAGCAGCGTCGGTAGTGAGTTTTATCGTGGCGTGGCGTAACACATAAACTAAGTGCTATTTGTGCCACAGGGCGTATAATTAGTACTTAAAATAAACATTTAAGCATTTATCATTTGGAGATAATCATGGGTTTAGGCGGCATTAGTATTTGGCAATTATTGATTGTTTTAGCGATTATCGTACTTCTTTTCGGTACTAAAAAGCTGCGTGGTATGGGTGGTGATTTAGGCGGTGCAGTAAAAGGCTTTAAAAAAGCCATGTCTGATGATCAACCCAAAGAGACTGAAAACGAAAAAGCTGAACAAATCCAAGAGTCTCAAAAAGCAGCACCTACACAAGGGCAAAATACTGAAAAAACCAAAGACGATACTAAGGTTTAATCAATATGGGAATGTGGGAGCTCGTTGTTGTTTTTATTGTTGGCCTAGTGGTGCTTGGCCCTGAGCGATTACCCGTTGCCATTCGCACTGTAATGCGCTGGATAAAAACAGTTAAATCGATGGCCAACTCAGTTAAAGCAGAAGTGAGTGAAGAGCTGCGCATACACGAGCTTCACGAAAACCTAAAAAAAGCAGAGCAACAAGAGCTGAAAGATTTAAGCCCTGAGCTACAGCAATCAGTCGATGAACTGCAAAAAGCAGCGCAGTCGGTTACTCATAGCTATAAAAGCACTTCAAGCACGTCATCTAACGAACAACTCGATGAAAAAAAGTGAAATTAATTCCCCTATTTGTGGTCAACTTATTACGTGGTATAAAAAATAATGTCTGAACAAGCTAAATCAGGGTTTGTCGCTCACTTAATTGAGCTGCGCGATCGGCTTATTAAATCACTTTTAAGTATTTTAGTAATATTTATTGGTCTAGTGTATTTTGCCAATGACATCTATGAGTTTGTAGCCGCTCCTTTAGTTGCACATTTACCAAACACAGCCACTATGATAGCTACTGATGTGACGGCGCCGTTTTTTGCACCGTTTAAACTCACGCTATTTGTTGCTTTGTTTGGCGCTATTCCGTGGATATTGCATCAAATTTGGGGATTTATAGCACCTGGTTTATACCAGCACGAAAAACGTATGCTGATGCCAATATTAGCTTCTAGCATTTTGTTATTTTATGGTGGTATTGCTTTTTGCTACTTTATAGTGCTCCCAATTATATTAGGCTTTTTTACCAGTGTAGGGCCTCAAATGATGACCCTAGCACCTGATATTAGTAGCTATTTAGGGCTTGTACTTAAATTATTTTTTGCATTTGGCGTAGCATTTGAAATTCCCGTAGCCATAATGTTGCTATGTTGGAGTGGTGCGACAACCACACAGAGTTTAAAACAAAAACGTCCGTATATTGTGGTAGGTGTATTTGTTGTAGCAATGTTTTTAACGCCGCCCGATGTGTTATCACAAACATTATTAGCACTTCCTATGCTGCTTTTATTTGAGCTAGGGTTAATTTTAGCGAAATTTTATAGCGCTAAAGAACAACAGGAATCTGAGGAATAAAATGAAAAAACAACTACTCTCACTACTGGTTTTACTAAGCGCGCCAACCTTTGCAGCGCAAGAAATTAACGTACAAGCTTTACAAGCATGTAGCTTTATTGAAAACGATTTCAACCGTTTACTATGTTACGACAACACAGTGGCAGGTAAACCGCTTACTAAACCTAGTGAGAAAAAAACATTAACTCCACCTAAAGCGGTAACGAATGTATCGCCAAATGTAAGCGCACCAGTTGCAGCTGTATCACAGGCTGCGCCTGCTACCAAAGCAGATGATTTTGGCCTTGAGCATAAAGAGATCACTAAAGATAAAGACGAAAACGTCACTGCATCAGTATCATCAGTGAGAAAAGCCCCTTATGGCGAACTCATTATTACCCTTGATAACGGTCAACAATGGCGCCAAATCGGCTCTGACAGCCTTAAATTAAAAGAGTCGGATACAGTGGTTATTAGCCGCGGTGTATTTAATTCTTTTTTACTTCGTAAAGATGGTCAAAACCGTTCAATTCGTGTGAAGCGCACTCAGTAATGACCTACACGTTAGTTGATGCCGGCGTTAATTTAACCAATCACCAATTTGATGGTGAGCATCAGGCCATTATTGCCCGCGCCAATGCCGCGGGCGTGCAAGCGATGTTACTGATTGGTTGCGATGTGCCTAGCAGCGAACAATCGCTTACATTAGCTAAACACTATAATCAGTTTTCTACTGCTGGCGTGCATCCACATGACGCCAAAGACGCCACCAATGAACTTGAAACCACTTTAACGCAGCTTGCTAGTAACGATTGCGTTGTTGCCATTGGCGAGTGCGGGCTTGATTATAATCGCGATATTCAGCGCAGCGTATTAAAACGCCAGTTAGCGTTAGCTGAAAAACTAAACCTACCTGTTTATTTACACGAACGTGACGCAAGCGAAGATATGCTAAATATTTTGGCTGACTATAACGTACGTGGCGTGCTGCATTGCTTTACAGGCAATGCCCAAGCGCTTAAACATTATTTAGCATTAGGCCTTTATATTGGCATTACTGGTTGGGTGTGTGACGAGCGCCGCGGTAAAGCATTGCAACAATTGGTGCCGAGTATCCCCCTTGAGCGGTTATTAATAGAAACCGATGCGCCTTTTTTAATTCCACGCACGATTACCCCTAAACCTAAATCACGTAAAAATGAGCCAGCTTATCTGAGTTATGTGTGTGAAACACTCGCTAAACTTTACAACGTTGAACCAAGTACTATTGCCGCCCATAGTACGGCTAACTTTTATAGCTTATTTGATATAGCGGGTCGCTAATGACAAGCCCAAAGGCGCTATTTAGCCTATTTATGCTCCTTTGTGCATTTTGCAGTGTTGCAAGCCCTGTTATTTCAGACAACTTTAAATCAATAAAAATAGACACCCTAAGCTATTCGTTTACGCCCACCACAGCAAACAATGCCTACCATGAGGTTAACGACTGGCAAACAGTGAGCAATAAGCCATTAAATTTAGGGTTTGAACAACGCCCTGTATGGGTAAAGTTTACGGTTAAAAACGCCTTAAATAAGAATGTTAGCCCTATCCTGTCACTCGACAACCCGCTGTTAAATGAAGCACATATTTTTCATTTTTATAATTCAGCACTGCTCTCCCACACGCAAACTGGCGATAACTTTAAGCTCTCATCACGGCTAATAAAAAGCGAGTCTTTATTAGCAAAATTGAGGTTGCCGCCAAATAGTACGAGTACCGTAATAGTTAAGGTAAGCAACATTGCTGGGCTGCGTATCCCGCTTACTTTATGGCAACAAGATGCCTACTTAGCCCATAAAGGTAAGCTTAATTTAATTTACGGTCTACTTATTGGTTTTTTATTTTCGTTGGCCATGAGTTGCTTGGTTTTGTATGGGTTTTCACGAAAATTGTATTTTGCTTATGCTGGCATTATCACGCTGACCTTAGGGGTGCTACTGGCTTATTTGTGTGGCTTTGGCGCTCGTTATTTCCATCCTAATTCGCCATCATTACAGCAAATAATGATACCTGTTTTACTAATGCTCACTACGCTTATTTTTGTGCCGCTACAAAAACAACTGTGCCAACCTAAAGCCTCTAAACTACTAAAATGGCAAGCCATTATTGCTAATATTTATGCTATTAGCCTGCTGTTTATGTGGGCTTTACCTAGTATAGTGTTTACCTATTTTAGCTTGCTGGCGACCCCAATTGTCATTATTTATTGCTTGATCAGCACCTACATCTGCCAACAAAACACGCCCGCAAAACCGATTCAAGCACTGCTAATTGCACTTATACTATTTTTACTTGTTATGCTGTACCTAATTGTTGCTGTATTTGGCTTATACCCTTTAGGCAGAAGTAGCTTAGCTTTTGTTTTTATATGCTTTTTTAGTAGTACATTTTGCCTATGTTATGGCGTTATGAAGCGCTTTATTTTAGAGCGTGATGAACAAGTTATTGCTCAACAAACCTTGATTGCTGAAAATGCAGCCCAAGATACACTATTAAACGAGCGACTCGCGCTGCAAGCCCAAACACAAAAAGAATTAGAGTCGTTAGTTGATGAGCGCACCTTTGAGTTACAAGTTACTTTGCGCGAACTAGAAGATAAAAACCGCGAGCTTGAACTACTTAATATGGAAGACGCACTGAGTGGCGTTAAAAATCGTCGCTTTTTTGATAAAAAATTAGTGATGGAGCTGCGTCGCTCTCGGCGTGAACAAACGCCTTTGAGTATAATTATGCTCGATATAGACCGCTTTAAACGCGTAAATGATAACTACGGGCACTTAACCGGGGACCAAGTTATACGCGCTGTAGCCGACATTATAAAACAGCATTTAAAACGCCCGTTGGATGAAGTGGCTCGCTACGGCGGCGAAGAGTTTGTTGTGTTGCTACCTAATACCCCAAAAGAAGGGGCGGTTGATATTGCCCAAAAAATTCGCCAAGCCGTAGAGAATCATACCGTAAACGTAGCCGGAACATCCGTAAAAGTAACCATTAGTGCTGGCGTAAACAGCGCTGTAGTAAACGATATTAGTAACCCTGAGCTATTTACAGACGGCGCAGATAAAGCGCTCTATTTCGCTAAACAACATGGCCGAAATCAAGTAATTAGTTTTCCAATCCCACAGTAGGAGCTTAGTAATATGGCCCAATCAGGACTCGACCTTTTCCCATATACCCGCATGCGTAGAATGCGCCGTAGCGATTTTTCTCGCCGTTTAATGGCCGAAAACCAACTATCGGTAAATGATTTAATTTTTCCGGTATTTGTACTTGAAGGTAAAAACCGCCGTGAAGCAATTGAATCGATGCCCTCAATTGAGCGCTTATCGATTGATTTACTGCTCGAAGAAGCTAAAGAATTAGTTGATTTAGGTGTACCTGCCGTCGCTATATTCCCGGTAACCCCTGCTGACAAAAAATCTTTAATGGCCGAAGAGGCCTACAATGAAGATGGCTTAGCACAACGTACAGTGCGCGCTTTAAAAGAAGCTTTTCCTGAGCTTGGGGTTATTACCGATGTAGCCCTTGACCCATTTACTACTCATGGCCAAGACGGCATTATTGATGATGAAGATTATGTAATTAATGACATAACCACTGAAATTCTTGTTAAGCAGGCGCTTTCGCACGCCGAGGCAGGCGCAGATGTAGTTGCACCCTCTGACATGATGGATGGTCGTATTGGTGCTATTCGCGAAGCACTTGAAGCAGATGGACATATTCACACACGCATAATGGCTTACTCAGCTAAATATGCCTCTAGCTATTATGGGCCGTTTAGAGACGCTGTAGGCTCTGCAGGTAACTTGAAAGGGGCCGACAAAAAAACGTATCAAATGGATCCTGCCAACTCCGATGAGGCAATTCGTGAAGTGGCTCTTGATTTACAAGAAGGTGCCGATATGGTGATGGTGAAACCCGGTATGCCGTACCTTGATATCGTCCGCCGTGTTAAAGATGAATTTGGTGTACCTACTTTCGCATATCAGGTTAGTGGCGAATATGCAATGCACAAAGCGGCAATCGATAACGGCTGGTTGAGTGAAGAGACCACAATTATGGAATCTTTACTGGCATTTAAACGCGCTGGAGCGGATGGTATTTTAACGTATTTTGCCAAGCAGGCCGCGCAATGGCTGCAAAATAAGTAAACATGTTATCAAAGGCGGTACGCCGCCTTAATTTTTTTACAATCATTAACATATTTGTATTCTTTTTGTCATTTAGATTGCCTAAACTGGTGTCCCATTTTGGGATTTAAATACACGGGAATAATAAAAAATGTTAAAAACGAAAATAACGCCACTGGCGCTTGTATTAGCGAGCCTCAGTGCACCAGCCTCCGCCGATCTAATCATTTCTGAATACATTGAAGGCAGCAGCAACAATAAAGCGATTGAACTTTATAACAATGCTGATACCGAGCTTTCTCTTGAAGGGTATACGTTAGGCCTTTATTCAAATGGTAGTAGTTCGGTTGGCAACTCAATTGATTTAACAGGCACATTGGCTGCCAATACCGCCTATATCATTTCAAACCCCGGAGCAGCCGCTGAAGTACTTGATATTGCAGACACAACGAGCACTGTAACTTATTACAACGGTGACGATGCCCTTGTTTTAACTAAAGATGGTGTAGTTGTTGACAGCTTTGGCCAAGTGGGTGTTGATCCTGGCTCTTTTTGGTCTGATGATACCGTTCAAACTCAAAATAAAACCTTACGAAGAAAAAATAGCATTACAACAGGTCGAACTGACTCAACCTCAGTATTTAGCCCGAGCGATGAGTGGGAACAGTTTGATATTGACACCTTTGACGGCTTAGGCTCACACGCTGGCGACGGTGGTACGGCTCCTGCGCCAGACCCTGATCCAGAACCACTAGAACCGCTTGTATGTGGCGCAGATAAAACGCTGATTAGCGCTGTACAAGGTGATGGTGATGCAAGCCCATTAGTTAATACCCTTGTTGAAATTGAAGGTATTGTCACCGCTGATTTTCAAGGTGAAGATGGCTTGGATGGTTTCTTTGTGACCTCGCTTGCAGCAGATGTAGATAACGACCCAATGACCTCTGAAGGTCTATTTGTATACTTCACCGATACCGATGTAAATGTAGGCGATCACGTTCGCGTACAAGGTACGGTTGATGAATACTATGATTCAACCCAGTTAGCAGATGTAACGCAAATTGCAGTATGTGGTACTGACGAAGTAGCTACTGCAACTTCTATAAGCTTACCTCTAAATAGCCAAGCAGACTTAGAAGCTTATGAAGGTATGCTTGTAAGCCTAGATCAAACATTAGTTGTTACAAACAACTATGGCTTAGGTCGCTATGGTGAAGTAGAACTTGCCACTGAGCGTTTATACCAAGGCACGCAAGTTGCCTTACCAGGCGATGCTGCAAATGCAGTTGAAGCAGCTAACTTAACTAAAAAAATCTTATTAGATGATGGCTCTACAGCTCAAAACTCAGATCCAACGGCTTACCCTGCGGCTGGTTTATCGGCAGAAAACACACTACGCACTGGCGATACAGTAAATGCAGTGACAGGCGTAGTTGCATACAGCTTTAGTACCTATCGCATTCACCCAACTGTTACACCGCAGTTTATAGCGACTAATGCACGTGAAGATGCGCCGGAGCAAAGTGAGGAGGCCGATTTACGCGTTGCTAGCTTTAACGTACTTAACTACTTTAATGGTGATGGCCAAGGCGGTGGTTTCCCTACTAGCCGTGGTGCAGACTCAGAAGAAGAGTTTGTTCGCCAAGAAGCAAAACTTGTGAGCGCAATCAATGCAATGCAAGCTGATGTTGTTGGATTAATGGAAATAGAAAACGACGGCTTTGGTGAGTTCAGTGCTATAGCAAGTTTAGTAAATGCATTAAACGATGCTGACAGCGCTAACAACTACGCGTTTGTAGATTTTAACGTAGCCCAAATTGGTACCGATGCAATTACCACTGCACTTATTTACCGCGCAGATAAAGTTGAAGAGGTAGGCACAGCCGCTATTACTACTGATTACCCATTTGATTACAGCAACCGTGCACCTATTGCGCAAAGCTTTAAGTCACTTTCAACTGATGAAGTATTTACCGTTTCTGTAGCCCACCTTAAATCTAAAGGAAGCTGTGGTGATGATAATAACGACGACCTAGGTGATGGCCAAGGATGTTGGAATGAAATTCGTACCGAAGCTGCTGATGCGTTTACTGATTGGCTAGATAGCAAACCTACTGGCGTAGATGATGAAGATATCATTCTTGTTGGTGATATGAACGCTTACGCAATGGAAGATCCAATCCGTAAGTTTGATGAGAAAGGCTATAAAAACGTAGTCGCAGAGCTTGATGGCGATACACTAAGCTACTCTTATAGCTTCTCTGGCCGTGCAGGTAGCCTTGATCATGCTTTAGCAACCGAGTCTTTACTAAGCAAAGTTGTTGCAGCAAATGATTGGCATATCAATGCTGATGAGCCTATCTTGCTTGATTACAACCTAGAGTATAAGAGCGAAGGTCATCAATCTACGCTATACGCAGAAGGGCCATACCGTGCATCTGATCACGACCCAGTTATTGTTGATATAAAATCTGAGGTGGTACTTACACCTGAAGAGCAAACACCGGTAATTGCACCTGATCAAATATTTACAGTAGATGAAAACAGCGCAATAGGCACAGTCATTGGTACACTTGATTTTAGTGACCCTAACGCTGATGTATCACCTGTGGTTAAATTTATTGTATCAGGTAACGATTCTGTATCAATTAACGAGCAAGGTCAGTTAATTGTTGCAAGCGAAGTAGATTACGAGTTTGAAAACCGTATTACTCTGACAGTACAAGCAGAAGATAGTGTAGGTAACGTATCTGAAGCGCAAACAGTTGTAGTTAGAGTCAACAACCTACGTGGTGATGACGATAATGACTCAGGCTCACTACTTTGGTTATCGCTTTTATTAGCGCCACTTTCACTAGTGCGCAGATTTAAGAAAAAATAACGAGTGATTTGTTTTAAAGCCGCATTTTTGCGGCTTTTTTTATGTTTATAAAAATGTAATTCAGACAAGCTTCAGTAAACATCCCTTAATATCTTCCATACCGCTTATTAACTATTGAACGATTTAGCCGCGCAACAAATACATTAAATGAGTAATTTTTACACATAAGCCGTAGTTAGAACCCTTTTCAATATGACTAACTGTTGAAAATATAAACACTTCATTTGCGGATTAAAAGTTGCACTATAAATTCGTCACCATTGTGAAGTAGTTAAGTAACTAACCCTAAGCGTAAAAATAAGTCGTGTTTTTATAAAGGAATGAAAATGAAACAATTAACCCAAACACCTCCTACTTGGCAGAAAAAAGCAACGCCATTATTGGGTCTTCTTTTTATTTTTTCTGGTTGGGGCTATAGCACGCAGGCAATAGCAGCAAGTGTTGATGCAGCAATTCCGCAAGAAAGCCTATTTGAAGTAATAAGCGCCCGCGCTAAAAAATTAGCCGAACAAGAATACACACCTCCTAAAAATATAGAGCTAGATGCGCTAAACAACATTAATTACCAAGATTACCGCTCGATTCGCTTTAAGCAGGAAAAATCCGTGTGGAAAGATGAAGGCTTGTATGAGCTGCAACTCTTTCACCCTGGTTTTTTATATAAAACACCGGTCACAATTAATACAGTAGAAGGCGACTCAAAACGTAACCGCCTCCCGTTTAGCACTGATTTTTATCAATACGATGGTACGGCTGCCCCATTAAAAGACGAAATAGCAAAAAGCATAGCCGACACGCAGCTCGGCCATGCGGGCTTTCGTTTACATTACCCACTTAATACAAACGAGTACAAAGATGAGGTGATGGTGTTTCAAGGTGCCTCTTATTTTAGAGTGGTTGGGCCAAATCAAGTTTATGGTTTATCTGCGCGTGGTTTAGCAATCGACACCGCCGAAACATCGGGTGAAGAATTCCCTATGTTTAAAGAGTTTTGGCTTGTTAAACCCCAAGCTGAGCAAACCAACATCACTATTTTTGCATTGCTTGATAGCCCATCGGTTTCAGGCGCTTACAAATTTGATATTGACCCTACAACCAGCATGCTAGTTGATGTTGATATGCAAATATTTGCCCGTAAAGATATTAAAAAGCTAGGCGTAGCCCCTTTAACCAGTATGTTTTACCACGGTGAAAACAGCACTAAGTTTTTTGATGACTACCGCCCAGAAGTACACGACTCAGACGGCTTATTAACCCAGTCAGCTGATAATAAATGGGTATGGCGCCCGCTTAACAACCCATCACAGCTAAGCGTCACCTCGTTTTCGTACACCAACCCCAAGGGATTTGGTTTAGCACAGCGTGACCGTGACTTTAATAACTACTTAGATACTGAAGCACACTACCACGACCGCCCAAGCCTATGGATAGAGCCACAAGGTGAGTGGGGGAATGGCCGAGTTGAGCTAGTAGAAATACCAACAGACACTGAAACAAACGACAATATAGTTAGTTACTGGGTGCCAGAAAAGCCAATGAAAGCGGGAGATTCATTAAAGTTAAGCTACAAAATGAGCACTTTTAACGCCCATTTAACTCAGCATCAAAAAGCACGTGTAACACGCACACGTATTGGTAGCGCAGCGCTGCCAGGTGAAGATAACCCACCACCGCAAAGCCATCGCCAATTTACCGTTGACTTTGCAGGTCCCGATTTAAACAACCTGTCTGAAAAGCTAACACTTGACGCCGACATTCAGCTAACAACAGGTGAAGTAAGGGATGTAACAGTGCAAAAACTTCCTAAATCTCTTGGTTGGCGAGTAGCGTTTAAAATTGCACCTCAGGACGATCAACCGGTAGATATGCGTTTATCGTTAAAACTTCGTGATAAAGAAATTAGTGAGGTATGGAGCTATGTTTGGTACCCAAATGACATCAAGTAATAAAGGAAAAGGCACACCAATGCCATTCAAAACACTGCGCGTATGGTTATTTGCCATTGCAGCACTCACTGTTTCAGGGTACGGCATCTCCATTATGTTTGAGATTTTAAGCTCAAACGGAATGACCTTGCTTGAATACGCGCTATTGGTTTTATTTTCAATCACCTTTGCGTGGATTGTTACAGCATTTTGTAGCGGCACGATAGGGTTTGTACTGCAATTATTTCGTATTGACCCGCTCACCTTAAGGCGCATCAAGCCTATTGAGCTGGACAATGCCGCGCTTGCCCAGCAAAAAACCGCGGTAGTTATGCCTATTTATAATGAAGACACGCACCGTGTTATCGCCGGCTTTGAAGTGAGCTTACAATCACTAAAAGAGACAGGGCAACTTGCCAATTTTGACTTTTATTTATTGAGTGACACGCAAGACCCTGAAATAGCACAAAACGAGCTAAGCGCTTGGCATGCTCTATGTGAGCGTTTAGGTGATACTGCAAAACAGGTTTTCTATCGTCGTCGCGAAGATAATAAACACCGTAAAGTAGGTAACTTAACCGACTTTTGCGAGCGCTGGGGCAGCCAATACGACCACATGATTGTACTTGATGCCGACAGCGTAATGACGGGTAAATGTATGCTAGAACTAACCACTAGCATGATCAAAAACCCGCAAGCGGGTTTAATTCAAACTATCCCTATTCCGGTTCGCCAAGACACCTACTTTGGTCGTTTTTTACAATTCGCCTCTGTGCTTTATAGCCCAATGCTGGCAACGGGGTCTGCTTTTTGGCAAACCGACAAAGCTAACTATTGGGGCCACAATGCCATTATTCGCGTTGAAGCATTTATTAACTATTGTGGTTTACCTACGCTTGAAGGCAATGCACCGTTTGGTGGCGAAATTTTAAGCCATGACTTTGTAGAAGCATCACTCCTACACAGTGCAGGCTGGGATGTACTTTTACTTAGCGATATTGAAGGCAGCTACGAAGAAGTGCCAAGTAACATTTTAGACTACGCCATACGCGACAGACGTTGGGTTCAAGGTAATATTCAGCACCTTGGTTTACTAGGTTCGTCTAAATTAAAGCTAATGAGTAAGTTTCACTTTTTATTGGGTGCAACCGCTTATATTTCATCGCTTATTTGGCTATCAATGCTGGCCTTAAGCACCATAGATGCAGTAACCCGTGCTTTAAATAGCGATGTCTACTTTAACCGGGTCTATCAGTTGTTCCCTACGTGGCAAATAGCTAAAACAGATCTAATAGATTCATTGCTTTACTTAACCATTATTATATTACTGGTGCCTAAATTAATGGGTGTAATAGTTACGCTCATACACAGAAATAAGCGTTTCGGTGGCTCATTTAAATTAATACTAGGCTCAATAATAGAGACTGTGTTTGCCATTATAGTGGCACCACTTATGATGGTGTTCCATGCTTACTTTGTAGTATGTGTATTTTTAGGTAAAAAAGTTAAGTGGGATGCACAGCCACGCGAAGGCCGAATGGTACCGTGGAAAGAAGCGTTTAATTACACCCTCTTCTCTACTCTAGTTGCTATAGTATGGGGCGCTACAGCCTATTACTTTACGCCAGTATTCTTTTGGTGGCTATCACCGATATTACTGGGCCTATTACTTGGGGCACCAATAATACGCTACACCAGTAGTATTAAGTTAGGGGTACAGCTGCGTAAAATGGGTATATTTATTTGCCCTAGCGAAGTTGATAACGACCCTATGCTAAACAACCTTAAAGTGCATTTAAAAGAGATTTCGGTACCAGAGCCTGGGCAATACCCTAAAACGGTGCCAGCCCTGCCAAAAGAGCATTTAGTGGTTATGCCAATACAAAGCTTTAATAAGCCTCGCCAGCCAAAGATGAAAGCGCTAAGAGCTAAAGCGATTAAGAAGTTTAATTAGCGCAATGTACTCGTATTAAATATAAAAGGAGCATGAACGCTCCTTTTTTTATACCTAAAATAAGCTGATATAACTTCTCTTTTATACCAATCCGCATAAGTAAGTGATCTATTTTGAGGATGGAAAAACGTGTTGATAGTAAGGCAAAGAATTCGCTATTTAGTTGTTCTAAATGAGAATTTTTTTAACGCAGATAGCGACACGTTTAGCCCCGGAAAATGATTAAGTGTTATTGAGGATTGGTATAACGCACATATCGGGTGTATAAAAAACGCCTATGTCTTCTTAGGCATGAGT
>NZ_PNCT01000088.1:0-15853 GCF_005887365.1 Pseudoalteromonas sp. S3785
AGGCGCTGCGCTTTTAGAGGGAGAGATCAACTTTAAATAATAGTTGGCTTGTGTTTTCTCTTTTACTCCTCATTCACTTCTCTTTGTGCAACTTTTTAGCTTTGCTATATATAAAAACGCGCTGCTTTTTCTGGCTTAAGGCCATAAAGTCATTTATTCACAAAGAGGGGAAGAGGCGCTGCGCTTTTAGAGGAAGAGATTAACTTTAAGTAATATTTGTGCAATATTTTTTGTCTAAAATAACGCTTGTATAAAAACCACAGCGTTTACAAACCAAAATATAAATGAGTTTGTAAACGCCACTTTAATTTTTACCAGCTATACGTTGCGCTTAACGTATATTGTTCACCGCGCCCGGGTGTACCTGGTATTTCTTCAAACGACTCATCCCATAAGTTATCAGCCGCTAAAGTAATAAATAAATTGCTTAACTGAGGCGGGGTTATTTTAAGCGTTAGCTGGGTAAATAACGCGTTGTCGTGGCCGTTTCTAAGCGCGTTTTTGTGTTGTGTACGCCATTCGTTATCTATTCTAAATTCTAAAATATCTGTTGGGTTGTACACAGCGCCGAGTGTTAAACGGTGATCAGGAAAGTTTAACGCGTAAAAGCTGGCATCAATATCGGCAGCGCCATAGTTTTCTGATTTATGCAAATAGGTGTAGCTAGCAATAAGTTTTGCAGAATCAAAGTGTTTAGTCGCTAAAAATTCAACCCCTGCAGTATCAATATCAACTGGGTTAGCAAAGCGCGCAGAGGTGGAGTCAAAATTAAAGGTCCAGTCGGTTAAGTTATTATCTTTTCGATAAAAAATAGCCGAGTTTAACTGCCAGCTTTGCTCTTCAAGTAGTAAGCCTAGCTCTAAGTTTGAAGTCGTTTCGCGCTCAAGGTTGTAGTTACTTCTAAATAACCCGCCAGAATCACTGCCGCCAATGGCTGTGTAGCCTGCAACTTGGCTTGCCTGCGCGTACGATAAATAAAGAGTGTGTGCTGTGCCGTCACTATTTTGGGTGTTTAAGGTTATATCACCAATGGCAGAAACTTTAGCATCATCGCGATTTGTATCATCATACGCAGCCCCTAAACGAAAGGTAAGTTGTTGGTTTTTTAGCGCTATTGTGTATTCAGGCAATATACTCAGCTTGTAATACTTTCGTGAGGTAAAGTTGTTTTCAAGTGTGGTTGATTCAATCGAGTCATCAATAAATTGTGCTGAGTAATTTATTGCCAGTGCATCGCTTTGTGCATGGCGGCCCGAAAGAGCAAGTGATTTAACTTCACTTTTATGAAACGCTTCAAATGCACTTGGGTTTTCACGCGAATAAATATAGTGATCGTCATGGGTACGGTAATATGCCGATACTTCAAAATTGCTGTTTTCAGCGTAATTTTGTTTGTGATTAACCATCCAAAGGCGGGTTTCTAAATCTTCTGTTTCGTTAACGCCAAAAGGGGTATATAAGTTAGGCCAGCCAAAAAACTTATCTTGCGAGCCATAAAATAAATCGGTTTGGCTATGCTCGCTTACTAATTGCAGGCGAGCTGAGGCGCGCGAAAAGTCATGGTCACCATTATCAATAGTGCCATCACTTTGCGAGTGAGAGTACTCACCTTCAAAGCCCAGGGTATAGTTAGCTAAGTTATCAAGTTGTGTGTTTTTAGCAGCGTGGATACTTTGCAGGTTAAAGTCGTTTGTGCCAGTACCAAGCGATACACTACCGCCAGTAATAATTGGTTTCCAACCAAACGAAACCGTACCTACAGAGCTGTTCATACCGTATAGTGCGTTATCGGCACCGGTTAAAACTGCTGGGCCGCTTAGCATTTGCGGTGCAATAGGTATTTCAGCAAAATAATGACCAGATTGCGGGTCAAGTAGGGTAGTACTGCCGACTCTAAAACCGGTATTTTCAAAAATTCCACCACGAATAGTTACATCAGCTTGCGCCTCAGCCATATTACGCGACTGTAAATCAACACGCGGGTCATACTCTAAATTAGAAATAGGCGAGTCAAATGTACCGACAGGCAGTTTATTCGCTGTAGGCGAAGCTTCAACCGTTATTTGCTCGATTGATGACTCATCAGGTAGCGTATTGGCATCAACAAATGGGGTAACGCTGCATAACAGTGCAGGTAATATAATGTGTGGTGTGCGGCTCATGTGTTTCTCGTCGTTTTTTATTTGTAGCGGCGGTTACAATTAATTTCAAAGCTTATATTTGAGCATGATAAAATAACTAAATGTAACAGCAGACATTTTGTGCGCGATTGTACATTAATTTGTTAATAACTGCATTTGATAACCATTCACACTTTTCTCATTAGGTAACATTTATAATGGATACTAAAGAACACAATACTATTTACATTGCTGGTGGCTGCCTGTGGGGTGTACAAGAGTTTATGAAACACTTACCAGGTGTAATAAGTACTGAAGCAGGGCGCGCTAATGGAACAAGCAAAACGACAGGTGGCGAATACGATGGTTATGCAGAATGCGTAAAGGTAATTTTTGACCCAAACGCCGTTAGCCTAAATAAGCTGTTTGACTACTTTTTTGAAATTATTGACCCATACAGTATTAATAAACAAGGAGATGACGTAGGCCCTAAATACCGCACTGGTATTTACAGTAAACACCAAAACCATTTAGACGCAGCAAGCAATTATATAAATAAGCGCAGTGATGCCGAAAAAGTTGTAGTAGGCGTTGAGAAGCTTACCAATTACGTACCAAGCGATGCAGAGCATCAAGACCGTTTAACCAACCACCCAGATGACTATTGCCATATACCCTTTGAGTTATTGTATAAATACAAAACGAGTTAATAAAAACTATTGTTTATTTTTTCTTTGAGCTTTTTTGCTTAGCTTTTTCTCTTTTTTACGCGGAAACATGTCTCTGCTTAGGTATGGTACTGCTAAAAAAAAGATCCCACATCCTAAGTAAAAAAGAAGGTTAAAAATATAAGCAAATGGAGAGATCGAGAAAAAATAAACCTCAGATTCAACACGATAATCTGTTGGTGTATGAACATAACCGTCGTATATAGATTTGACCGTTATTATTATCAGCAACAGCCCTAAAGCAAAAGAAAACAAGGAGAATGCTATTTGATTTAATAACATTCTGGTATTACTAATATTAGCGTATTTTATTTTTGGCTTCTTTTTTGTTTTTTTATTATTTGATTTCTTCATGTTTACCAAAAAAAGTAATAAGCATAGCTATAAATATTCCAACAAAGCCAACGGTTGAGAAAACCAAGCTATATTCACTTTTAATGCTGAAAATATTTAGCAGACTAGTTATTAACAAAAGTGATATTCCAGCAGCTTTTATAATTTCTAGTGTTTTATTCAAACGTATCCATGTTTGACAAGATGGGCACTCGACTTCAAAAAATATCCCTTTTTTATTAGTATTTTTTATATCTCTATTATTGATTTTATTCTGACAGCTAGGGCATGTAGGTTTCATTTTAATCCTTTATTTAACCTTTTTAATTTCTCTTAATACTTTAGAATCAATATAGCTTGATCTGCGGTTTACTGTAAATACCAGTATTTGGGAGTGATGTAAGTGTTTGTGCTCCTTTAGCTAATGTAAGACCTATTTATAAAGTAATTCTGCCAAAGCTATTATAGGAGGGCTTAAAATTTGAATTATAAGAAATCATAAGTAATTAGAGGCTGCGCTTCTCGCGCAAGCAAGCTTAGCGCCTACAAGTAAAGCTTAACCGATGTTTTGTAGACATGCAGCTTGCTGACGTGATGAGCACAGCTCGTAATTATTTAGCTCTGCAGCACCAAAATATACACGCATCAAAAAAGCTCACATATTGTGAGCTTTTAAAAGTTACTTAACGCCAATTTTAACTTACTGCTGCTTTTGCGGCGGGAAGTTGCTTAAAATATTAGTGACTGTTTCTTTAATTGACGCTTCGCGTTGCTCAGGCGATTGTTTTTTCTTTAAACGGCCTTCTTTTGCACCGCGCCATATCAGCTGGTTTGATTCGCGGTCAATAATATCAATCACTAACGTACCCACTTCGTATTCGCGGGCGCTAATATCGCGTTGAAAACCTGTACCCCAGTATCCCCAACGTGCGCCGTAGCCTACGTTAAAGCTGTCTACTTCAAGCTCTTTATCTACCGATGCATGGTAGTTAACTAATACGTCAGCTTGTGCGGCGTCAACTAGGGTCATACCTAATGTTTGGCTAAGTTCTTTATTAACAGCCGTACGTACGCGTTTTTCCATTAAACCGTTAATTTGGTAGTTTGTGGTGTCTTTGGTTAGGCTCGCGTTTTCTACCCAAGCAAATGTTTTAAAATTACTAAAGTTGGCTGATTTGTCGTAATCCCAATCTGGGGTTTGCGTACAGGCTGTAAGTAATGCCAGCGCTGCAACAATAAGTATATTTTTCATTACGTTTGCTCCAATAAAATGCGTTAATTTAAAATAACACACATGGTTTAAATGTGTATTAGTTTAACGTCCTATATTTTAGTTTAGTTAGTTTGCCTTAACGGCCAATTAACTGAGTTCAACTTCTATCCAGTCTTTTTCGTCTACCCAATTTTGTGCGCCATCCTTTACTGAACGAATAGGTACAATGTAATCACAGCTTACCTGCGGCTTAACCGAGGCAAAAATTGGCACAAAGCCAAAGCTCAATGCGGTTTCTATGATTGCTTTTTGGTTTTGCGGGTCGATATCGGCCGCTTCATCTATATAAATAGGTATACGGTAAAGGTTTTGTTCTTGATCGCTTAATAAGTAACGAATAAACAACATGCCACATAATAACTTAATGGTGATACGTGTGCCGTTTGAACCGGCTGAATCGATTTTTTCAAAGTGTTCGGTTTCGCCTGCGCGGTTTACCACTTCAAAACGAATGTCGAACAAATCAGTTAAGGTTAGGCCAGCTTTATCTGAGGCAAGTTTTATTAAGTGATCTTTCGCTTCGTTTACTGCGCTTTCGCTGTAGGGTTCCTGGCTTAATAAATCAAGGGTATCGCCTTGCTCAAACTGATGCGACGTGCTGATAATAGTATCAATACTATCAACCAGCATTTTGCGCGGTATCACGTTAATTTTAAACGCTTGAAGGTTAGAAATACGGTGCTGGCTTATGCCTTTATTAAAGCTATTCATTTCGCGACGAAGACGGTCTAAATCTTCACGCAAGCCTTTAATGGTTGCGGCTACTTCAGTCAGGGCTACGCGACCTTGGCGCTCAACAGCATCGCGTTCGTTATCAAGGTTATGAAACGCGCTAATCAACTTTTGGTATTTAGTAAATTCGTCGTTTTCGTTATCGAACTTAGTAATGCCTGCGTTATATACATGCAAATAGGTATTACGCACGTTTATGTCAAAATTGCGCAGCTCTTGGCAGTCTTTATTAAAGTGATGTACTAGGTCGCTTAAGTTATCAAAGTCGACTGTTATATCAATCATGTATGGGGTTACTTTCCCGCTGTATAAATCAAGCGTGTGGTCAATTCGCTCGCTTTTAACTTGGCGAAGGCGCTCGGTTTGGCGATTAATTTGCTCTTGTTTAGATTTAATTAACGAGCGTCTGTCTGCAATTGAACCACTATTTTTTTGAATATCTTGCAGGTAGTCGTCAACTTGTTCGCGCTCTGCTAATAATTGCTCTTTTAGCATGGCTTGCGCTTCTACCGACTGCTGCATTACCTCAAATTGCTCTAAGCGTTTAAGTGCGCTTTCTGCGCTCAATAGCTCATCATAAAGTGCATCTTTTTCTTTTTGTTTCTCTGCCACGTTGGCAGCTACTTCGCGCTGTTGTTTAAACTCTTTTAAGGAGCGTTCAAGCGCGTCTAATTGAGCGCTAAGCTGGGCTTTGTTTTCGCCGCTTTGCATTTGTACAGGCGAGAGTTTTTTAAGCTTAATGCTTGCCCCTGGAAGGGTTAGCACACCGCCTTTAACGTTTTCACTTAATAGCGATAAAAATTCCCCAAAGGCGTCTTCGTCATCAATGGTTATATCGCCCTGGCTGGTGGTTGCAAACGAGAGTAGGTCGGGATTTAAAATGCGCGATATTTCTTCTACTTCTTTGAGTGATAGGTCTTCGCGCATACGAGTAAACAAATTAAACTCAAGGTTTTTAAGCTGTAGTTTTAAACTTTTTATTTGTTTTTGGGTTTCGCTAATGCGGTAATCAAGCGTATGTAGGCTTTGCCCTTGTGCGCTGGTAATAGAGTGCGAAAGCGACTCGTAATCTTGCTTTAGTTGCGCAAGGTTTGCTTTAAGGGTGGCTTTATTTACCAGTTCAAACTCGCTTTTAAGGGCGCTGTAATCTAAAAACCATTGCTCAATTTGGGTTTGTTTGCGCTCTATATCGCGCGATTGCTGCACGTATAAGCTTTGCTTTTGTTCAAACTCGTGTTTTTCGTGCTCTATATCTTCAAGGGCAATGGCGAGTTCGCTTAGTTGCTCTTCTTGGTAGGTGTCAAAGTCTATTAGTGCTTGGTCAATTTTAGGTGCGTAAGCTGCTAACTTACCTTTAAGCACGGTTTGGTTTTCAAGCATTGATTCAAGCGCACTTATTGGCTCTTGCATTGATTCAAGCGCTTTTAATTCGCGTTTAGCGCGGTTTACTTTATCAAACGAGCGACGCCATACTTCATAAAAGTCCACTTTAGAGTTTGACATATGGCGCTCAAACACACGTAACATAAAGCGTTTAACATCGCTTGCGCCTAATTTGTGTAAGTTAAGAATACGCCTAAATATTTCTTTATAAATGGCGGAGTCTTGCACGTTATTAAGCGGGATCATTTTTAAATTAATGTCGCCGTCAAAGGGCGTTGCGCCACCGGTAAGTAGGGCGTTTAGCTCTTGTGCTTTTAGCTCTATTGGGTTGTAACCTTGCGTTTTTAAATGATTAAACAGCTTGGTAAACTTAATTATGGTATTACCTTGCGTGTACTGCGCTAAATCAAGTTTGCCCTGATAACAAAAGTACTGATGCGCATAACCGGCTATTTTACCAAGGCCTGCGACCCCAATTACGACCGAGCCATGAGGGAGGTTAGCTTCGAGTAAAATGTACGATTGATCCGATGAAAAATAAAATTTACGGGTTTCATCTAAATCATGGCCGTCCCATTCGGTTAGGCGCAAATCGTTTATTAGCGGAAATTGCAGGGCGTTAATAACCGAGCTTTTACCGGTATTGTTTGGCGCACAAATAGAGCTGCTTTTATCAAGTGGGATCACACACTTTGCATAGCCTGCGGTATTAAGTAGGGCGAGTTTACTCAGTCCGTATAGATTTTTCATTGCTCGTCCTCCGTAATGTAAGTTTCTTCATTTACTTCCATGAGTGCATCAATGTAACGGTGAATAGGCGCTTGTAGCATAAAGCCGCCTTCTACTTCGCGGGCAAGGCCTAAACGTACCATGCGCAGGTAAACGTCTTTTCGTAAATCTGAGCCCGAAAAGATCTCAAGCTGATCAAACAAATGTTTGTTAATTTGCACTAAGGTTTGCATCAGTTCTAAATCGTTTACTTCATCAAATAGGGCGCGCATTGGGTCTTTACCTGTATTGGCAAAGTGCTCAATTAAAATGTAAATGGTTAGCGCAATAGCACGGGATATTTTACCCATATTCGGTGTACTTTCGTCGCTGGCAAAATAGTAAAAGCCACGGCTGTCGTGTTTTAGATCGTGGCCCAGGGCGCTAAATAAGGCGCTGTAAGATTCTATGTGTTGGTCAAGTTCTTGCCACATTACGTTGTCTTGTTCGCAAATATGATAACCCGCGCCTAATTTTTTATTAATGGCTTGCAGGTGTGTTAGCTCGTCTAGGTTTATATGTGTCATGTGTTACTCGTCTGCCTGTGTATCTGGCTGAGGCGCTGAATTAAATGGGTATAACGAAAAATGTTGGCCGGCAATTTTTATGCGCGCTTTTTCATCGCTTTGGCTAATGTGAATTTCACTGTCGCTGACTAATTTTTGATATAAAAATAGCATTTCGTCGGCCTCTAACTCGGGGTAGCTTTCGTCTAAAAATTGCAGCAATGGCTGAGGCTTTTTACGCTTTTTATTGGAGCGTTTTGCAAAGGTTTTTTTAACATCGTGGTAATCAGGAATGTTTGGCGTTACAAACGCCGGTACGTCTTGTTGCTCTGGAAGCTGGTATTCTTCGTGTTCAAACTCTACCAAGCTTGCCATGTAGGCTACTATATGGCGATGTTGCCCAAGCGAGTAACGTTGCGCATCACTTACAAAGTTTGGTTGCACCGCACTTAGCATGTTATCTACGCCATTTTTACGCACCAGGCCAAGCACTTTTGCCGCTTGGCGGGTAATTAAATTATTACGGCGTAGCTCTTCGCGCAGTGGCATAAGCATATCGGCACTTTTACGTAAGCTTTCTCGGCCAATCAAATGCATTTCGAGTATACGGGTACGTAATTGCTCAAGCATGCGTTTGTCGTTGTAGGCCTTACCCGAGCGTTCAATGTGCTCTATTTGCTTACTTATTTGTTGCTCAATAAGTGTAAAGCAGGCATGAAAGTCGCCTCTAATATCGACCATTTCAAGCATGGGCTCTATGTATTCGTCAAAGGCCTCTATTACGGCTTTGTATCGCTTTTGCAAAGATTGCACAGCGTGATCAGATTTAGCCTGCTCAACAATATTTAATATGGCGTTTTCGTTGTGTGCGTAAAGCTTCATTATTTTACGCACCCGATCATCCATAATGCGGCTATAGCGGCGTAAATCGTCATAATCTTCCATGCTACCTGCGTTATCCAAACGGTTTCCTAGGCGCGCTAAATCATCCACTAAAACGCTAATTTCTTGTGCTAAGCCTAGGTGTTCTTCTTGTAATAAAAAGGTGGCAAAATCGGCTATTGCACGGTTAATTTCAAGCTGCGAAGACTTAGCCAATGGAATAAGTATATCTTGATTGAGCAAACGATTTGTTTCTTTGTATATGCGCTCGTTTGTCCACGTAGGCTGTTTTTGTTTAATAGCGTTTTGTACGTCTTTTAGGCTAAAGTCGGCCATTTTAAAACGTTTAAATAATAGCTCTAAAACACCCCAATGTTCGCTAAGGGTATTTAGCAGCTTTTTAGCTGGGATCATATGAGGTTACAACATCCTAGTATTTTATTATTGAGTTCTCAAAGTTGACTCATTATTACGTATTCTACCAGTAAATAGTATTCGTTTTTAAGACCATTTAATAATAGTTTTTGCATGAGGGCGGTGCTAAAATTCGCGCCGAAATTGGGCACGCACAAAGGAGTGATTTTTGTGTGTTCTTTAAAACTATATCAAAGGTTATTTAACTACCATGGTCCCCTCGATAATTTTAACCCTAATAGCGATTGCCTTCTTACTGATCGTTATAGAAGATATAATTCACGTAAATAAAGCTAAAACAACGCTATTTTTTGGCACGCTTTGTTGGATTATACTTTTTGTTAACCCTCTTCATGGGCAAAGCCCCACCGAAATTCAGCACCTTTTAAACGAAAACATACTAGAAATAGCCTCACTTTGGCTGTTTTTAATGGCCGCCATGACCTTTGTTGCGTATTTAAATTCTAAAGGGTTTATAGAAAACATAGTGCATCGGGTAATGCCTAAAAGCATTAGCGAGCGACAACTTATGTTTTTAGTGGGCGGGTTTGCTTTTTTGTTTTCGTCTATTTCTGACAACGTAACCGCTACCCTTATATCACTTGCTGTGGTTATGTCGTTACAGCTTGAAGCTAAAAAGCTGATTAAATACGCCACACTTATTGTGTTTGGGGTTAACTCTGGCGGTGTATCGTTAATAACCGGTGATGTAACCACCTTAATGATATTTTTAGATGGCAAAGTGTCTATTGCCAACTTATTACTGCTTATAGCGCCTGCGTTTATAAGTGTGATGTTACTAGCGCTTTTGCTCTCTATTGGTATGAAAGGGAAAATAGAGTTCCAAGGCTCGCAAAAAAAACGCATAGAAAAAACCGACATTACTATTGCCATTATATTTTTATCAACCGTGGTAAGTACGTTAACACTTAGCGTAATTTACAGCGTACCGCCGCTACTTACATTTTTATTTGGTTTGTCGGTTATGTTTTTAGTGGCGCAATTTTTAATGCGTAAAAAAGATATAAACAAAGACATAATAGACTTTGTGCGCGACATAGAATATGACACGCTACTGTTTTTCGTTGGGGTTTTATTATTGGTAGGGGCATTAAAAGAGATTGGCATTTTAAGTAAATTTACCGATTTATACGCAATAATGTCACCTGAGTACGCTAACTACTTAATGGGCATATTATCTGCAGGGGTTGATAATGTACCGCTTACCGCAGCCTTATTAAAAGCAGATATAGTAATGAGCCAACAGCATTGGTTGTCGTTTACCTATGCAACAGGGGTAGGTGGGTCAATGCTAATAATTGGTTCAGCAGCGGGTATAATTGCAATGAGCAAACTTAAAGCACTTACTTTTACTAGTTATTTTAAATTATCACTGCAATTATTAATTTGTTATACCGTAGGTTATACAGGCGCATATTTTATGGGTAGCTTTGTTTAATTTTACTATAAATGCTTGACACCTAGACGTCTAAACGATAACTTTCAAAGCCCCGCTAATTAGCGGGGCTTTGTTTTATTTAGCCAATGGTTAATAAAGCATTCAGAAGAGGTGCGATACTTAGGTATTTAATGGTAGGTGACGAACGCCCATAACCATTAAAGAGGGAAGTACTCGCCGAGGAAAACAAAGTTACGTCGACAATGTTTTTCGGTTTATGGGGCTGAATCCCCAAAACTGTCACCAACTTAGGTGGAGAGCTTCTGGCAGCGGACACATCAAATATATTCCTTTGCCAAGTTCTTCTTGTTTTTCAGCGGTCTGGATACCGCGAAAGGAGACGAAATGACTACCCAATCAGTGCCACAAACAGTATCAGGCGCAAAATCAGATTACATCGTTGCCAAATTTGGCGGAACCAGTGTTGCAAACTTTGAAGCGATGAGTCGTTGCAGCGAAATTATTGTTGCAGATAAAAGCGTACGTATTGTTGTTGTGAGCGCCAGTGCCGGCGTAACTAACCACTTAGTTGCATTGTGCAAACCCGACCTTAGTAAAGAACAACGCCAAGAGCACATAGATGGCGTATTGGCTATTCAGCAGGCTATTTTAGATGAGTTGTCGCTTGATGCCGATTTAGCCGTAGGCTTTAACGAAACATTAAAAGCATTCCAAACACTAGCCCTGGAAACACTCAATACAGATCAACAACATGATGAATTACTTAGCTTTGGTGAGCGCTTGTCGTCTTACTTATTTGCGCAAGTGCTGCGTTTAAAAGGCTTAAATGCTGACCGTTTTGATGTACGAAAAGTACTTAAAACCGATAGCCAGTTTGGTAAAGCAACACCTAATGTTAAAGCTACAGCGCAAGCGGCTAAAGAAGTATTAATTCCGCTACTAGATGAGCAAGTAATTGTGACTCAAGGTTTTGTGGGCAGGGATGAGTTTGGCCAAACAACCACGCTTGGCCGTGGTGGCTCAGATTACAGCGCAGCATTACTTGCAGAGGCAATCAACGCTAAAAGCGTACATATTTGGACCGATGTAGTGGGTATATTTAGCACCGACCCTCGTTTGTGTGCAAAAGCAACACCAATTGCCCGTTTAAGCTTTGACGAAGCCGCAGAAATGGCCACCTTTGGGGCAAAGGTTTTACACCCAGCCACTATTTTACCAGCCAGCCGTAGTCACATTAATGTATTTGTAGGCTCAAGCCGTGAGCCAGAGCGCGGTGGCACGTGGATTGAGCGCGAAAAATCTCAGCAGCCGGGTATACGCGCTGTAACGCAACGTAAAAACCAAATATTGCTTACTCTTAAAAGCCCTGAAATGCTATTAGCAAGTGGCTTTTTAGCCCGTGTATTTACCATTTTAAGTGAGTTTAATATATCGGTCGATTTAGTGACAACGTCAGAAATAAGCGTAGCGATTACCCTTGATAACGCGCCTAATGCCTCGCGCCCCGAGCTTGAGCAAGCGTGTTTAGATAAGCTTGCTGAATTTTGCCATGTATCGGTTGAAAATAACTTAACGTTAGTGGCGCTTATAGGCTCTGAAATACAGCTACGCCAGCACGAAATGAATTTAATGAATGTTCTAAAAGAGTTTAATATTCGTTTAATTTGCCACGGTGCAAGTAAGCACAACCTTTGCTTTTTAGTAGAGCAGGGCGAATCTGATACTGTAGTACAAGCAATACATAGCCGCTTATTAGAAAGCGCTGCCTAAGCTTATAAAGCCAAGTTATTAAGTATTTAAGTTATTAAATTATTGAGCAAAAAGCACCGCCAGTCGGTGCTTTTTTTATGTGCCACGCTTACATCAAATAGCGCATTGGCACACGCTATATTGTTGCTCGTTGCTACAAGGTTTTGCTGTGAGAACTCACTAAATACATTTGGGCTAAGCAATTGCGCTATAGGGCGGTTAGTTGCTTTAGCGAGCGCCTCTTTTAAAGTCCAAATTCTAAAGAATGTGTACGCTTGGTCCACAATAGCAGTAGGTGCGGTAATTAAGTCAATTTCAGCTTTATTGTAAAAATGTTTAGCGAGCTTTTCGAATGGGCGTTTTAAGCTTATTTTTTCAATATCAAACCCAAACTCTGTATTAGTAACATTAAGAGCTACACCCACTAAGCCATGTGAGTGCGAAATACACGTATTAATAACGCTGCGGTTTACATGGAGCTGAAGTTTTGAGCATTTTTCATTAAAGTGGGTGCTCATTTTATTAAGCGGTACGTGCGCGTATTGGGGCTGAGTATGCTTTGTAAGCTGCTTTAGCAATATACGCGATGCTAAATATTCTTGCTTTGCTTGCATGCGTTTACGGCGATTTATAACGCTTAGTTCAAATGGGCTTAGGTACTGGGTTAAATCGAGGTGTTCTACTTTAAGTGTGTTGGCATTAAACACTAAAATAGTATTGTTGCTACGGGGTAAATCGCTATAAAAAGAGGGAGCAATACTTAGGGTGTTTTTAAAAAAATGGTTAGTCATACACGCTTAAATTAAGAGAGTGCTGTAATAATGAGCGGTTAACAGCGCTTATTTATGCCAACAGCAATTTTATTACTCAGTTGGCATTAAATATGGTTTAATTCACAATAATCAAAGAATAACAGAATTTGTAGATGTATGGCACAAGTGCGTGATGGATTTCAAAGCCGTTTTGGTTTTGTTTTAGCCGCTGCAGGCGCAGCAGTGGGTTTAGGTAATATATGGGGTTTTCCTACGCAAGCGGCCAACCATGGTGGCGGTGCATTTTTATTGGTTTACTTTGTTGTTATATTTTTACTTGCGCTACCTGCGCTTTATACCGAGCTTTATTTAGGGCACCAAGCACAAGCAAACCCAGTAAAAGCATTAGGGAATGCGTGGCAAAATACCAACAAAAGAGTTGGGGCTGCGGCGGGGTATATAGGCCTTGCGGGCGCTGTGGTTATGCTTAGCTTTTATTCTATTGTAGCTGGGTGGATGCTTTCATACGCTATTGAACCCATAACGTCATTTTTAGGCTTTGATGGCGCTAGCGAGTTTTTACATAGCGACTCGGTACTGCGCAATTTTATATTTACCCCGCTTATGCTTATTTTAACCGCCAGCATTATTTTAAAAGGGGTTAAATCGGGTATTGAAACCTGGTCGCGCCGCTTAATGCCGTTACTATTAGTTTTATTGGTTGGTTTAATTGTTTATATAGCCAGCCTTGAGGGTGCAAGCGAAGGCTTTGCTGCGTATTTAATACCTGATTTTAGCCAAGTGCTCGACCCTAATTTAATTATTGCAGCTATGGGGCAGGCGTTTTTCTCACTCTCATTAGGTGTAGGTTGCATGATGATTTACGGCTCGTATTTACAGCCCGATGCTAACCTGCCAAAACTAACCGCAAGCGTTGCACTGCTTGATACCAGCGTGGCATTTTTAGCAGGCTTACTTATTGTGCCAGCAATTTACGTTGCACAACACAATGGGGTTGAGGTGTTTAGTGGCGGTAAACTAATTGGCGAAGGGCAGCTTATATTTGCTATTTTGCCAGAGCTATTTAGCACGATGGGTGAAATAGGTTTACTAATAGGCTTGTTGTTTTTTGTACTAATGTCGATTGCCTCGGTTACATCAACTATTTCAACCACCGAAATACCCGTTGCCTTTTTAGTCGAAAACCACCGCGTAGATCGTACTAAAGCCACGTGGGCTGTCAGTTTAATTGTGCTTGTATGCGCAAGTGCCATTATATTAAATTTTGAGTGGTTATTTGGTTTAGTTATTATGTTGTTTACCCAATACCAATTACCGCTTATGGGCTTGTTTTACTTTGTTACCGCAGGATGGATGTGGCAGCGTGGTAATAAATTGCGCCAGGCAACCACAGGGGCGCATTATTGGTTTGCACAGTATATTCGCTTTGTGTGCCCAATATTAATGACCCTTGTTTTTGCAAACGTTGCGTTTGGTTAATTATCATCAGGCCATAAAGTAACTGATAAATAAAATAAAAAAGCGAAGTAAGTTTAAAGCTTACTTCGCTTTTTTGTGCCTACTAATTAAAGGTAAATAATTTATAAAACTTCATTAGTGAGTTGCTTACCTTGGTTTATTTCCAGCGCATTTTGTAAGGTGGTATTAGCAATCTCGGTAAGTGCTTCTTGGGTAAAAAAGCCTTGATGGCCAGTGACTAATACATTTTTAAAGCTCACTAAGCGCGAGAATATATCGTCTTGGTTTATTTCATCGCTATGGTTTTTAAAAAACAGCTCAGACTCCTGCTCGTATACGTCGAGCCCTAAATACCCAAGCTTTTTAGTTTTAAGCGCGTTTATACAGGCTTTGCTATTAAGTAGCGCGCCACGCGAGGTATTAATAAGCATAACGCCGGGTTTCATTTTATTAAACGCGTCATCGTTTATTAAGTGGTGTGTGTGCTCGTTCAATGGGCAGTGCAGTGAAATTATATCGCTTTGCGTAAGCAGCGAATCTAAATCGGTAATGGTGTAATTGCCAGGTGTTGCATAAGGATCGCACACTAAAATATGCGCGCCAAAGCCATTTAATATTTTACAAAGTGCAAGGCCAATTTTACCACAGCCTATAATTCCAACTATTTTGCCATGTAAGTTAAAACCTAATAAACCGTTTAAATCAAAATTGTCTTCGCGTACGCGGTTATAGGCTTTATGTGTTTTACGACTAAGGGTAAGCATAAGTGCCACACAGTGCTCAGCTACGGCTTCTGGGCTGTATGCGGGTACTCGTAATACCTTAATGTTGTGTGCTTTAGCGACAACTAAATCAACATTATTAAACCCCGCACAGCGAAGTAAAATAGTGCTCACACCAAGCTCTGCCAATTGCTCTATTACGACGGCATTAACAGTGTCGTTTACAAATACACACACCGCATCAAACCCTTTAGCAAGCAGTACTGTTTGCTCGTTAAGCGCTTGCTCAAAGTAACAAACCTCTATTTGAGGGTGTTTACTAATACTGCGCTCAAAAAATGGCTGCTCGTATTTTTGCGTACTAAAAAAAGCAATGTTCATGTTATTTACTCCAAAGCCTAGCTGTTATAGCAATCCGCATAATCAAGTGAGCTATTTTGAGGATGGAAGAACGTGTTGATAGCAAGGCAAAAAAATTCGCTATTTAGTTGTTCTACATGAGAATATTTTAACGCGGATAGCGAAACGTTTAGCCCCGCAAAATGATTTGATTGTAGTGCGGATTGGTATTAAATTTTTATGCACTGATTTT
>NZ_PNCT01000089.1:0-14866 GCF_005887365.1 Pseudoalteromonas sp. S3785
AGATTTAATTTCGATATAAGATGAGCCTGAGCTTGAAGATGAGCCTGAGCTTGCAGAAGAACCAGAGCTTTTAGAAGAACCAGAGCTTGCAGGAGAGCTTGATGATGATTTGCTTGAAAACACCGACTTCATAGATAGTTCAGAAACATTACTTGACCCAGAAGATGCGCAGGATGAGTACACTGACGATACCCTAAAAAGTGTTGATGAATTACTCAGTGAACTAGAGCAAGCTACAGACGAAGACTATGTTGAAAACCCTGATTGGGCACTTGATGACCTTGATGATGATATTGAAGAGGTAGAGGTCGATTTAGGTGACGATCCGCTAGATTCAAAGGAAACACCAGCGAATCCGCTTTTAGATACTCAACCTGAAAATGAGGTTGTAAATGATACACTCAGCGATGATATAGACTTTTCAGATGAGAAGAGAGACGCGTTAGATGTAACAGAACAACAGCAATACTTACCTGATGAGTTATTGGGCGATGAGCTTGATGGTGAGGCTACAGGCATGCAGCCAAGCCAAGCTGAACAAGACTTAGCAAACGCACTTTCGGGCAATGAATTAGATAGCCTAGAAGACGACTTTGATGATGAATTACTCATTGATAATGATTTTTCAGAGCTAGAATTAGAGCCACAGCTTGCCGCTGAAGAAATCGGTGAAGATGATAGCCGGGCTCAAACGGATTTATCGGCGGATGAATTAACGGATGTCGCAAGCGAGCTAGATTTACCTGAAAATACGGATGAAGACAAAGGGGTTTTCGATGACGATTTACTGCAAAGTATTGATGGGCTAGACGAAGAGCTTAATGCATTATTAGATGAGCAAGTCACCCCAAGCGAAGAGCTTGATGAATACCCTGAATTAGAGCTTGATAACGACGATTTTGATTTAGATGATCAGCAATCATATAGTCCGCAAGAGTTGCAAGGTGATGAACTTGATGGACGGTCAAGCGGTATGGCGCCAAGCCAAGCTGAGCAAGATTTAGCGAATGCACTTGCTGGTAACACTGGTATTGATGCATTAGATGCTGACCTAGATGACGAGCCGCTGATTGACGATGATGTTGATACACCTCTTTCGCAAGAGGAGTCTTTCAGTGAAGAGCAGATTACGGACAGCAAGCAGGAGCAACCTGATTTTGACGACGCAATTTTAGAGCAAGCACTATCACAAGACGGTGAAGATGAAATAACAAACTCGCAGATAGAAGCTGAGCTAACGCAAGCTCCTGATGAGCACACTAATGAAGAGGTTATACCCGACGAGCAGCTAGACGATGAGTTTATGGCTGATCTAACGCAAACCGATTTTGATGCGTTACTCAGTGAACTAGCTGAACCAGATGAGTTAAATTTAGAGGACAGCAGTGAATTTGACGTCGATTTCGATAGCTTACTTAATGAAGATTTAGATAGTGAGATTGAAACGAAAGCGGTTCAAGATAACCCTATACAAGATACAGAGCAGCCTACTGCCGACGATTTTGTTGATATTGATGCGTTACTCGAACAAAGTGACGACTCGGTACTTGAGCATGAACCTTATGACGAAGTTAATATGGATGTAGGGTTAGGTGATTTTGAATCCTTACTTGCTGGGGATAATCCTACAGATGTTGACTTAGAGAGCGGTGGTTATTCTGCCAAGCTTGATTTGGCAAGGGCGTATATTGAAATTGACGACTTTGACTCAGCATTAAAAGTGATTGAAGATGTTATTGAAAGTGGCCCTGAAGATGTGCAAGAAGAAGCCCAAAGCTTAAAAGCAAAATTAAAGTAGCTTTGTAAACGTTACTTGAGCCGCAATAAGGTAATTATTGCGGCTTTTTTGTAGGTATTTATTGGATCACAACACACTGGCTTTTATTGCACCGCGAGATAGCATAAAATGCCTCGTTCATTAGCACAGTAGGTAAAGCAGTAATTATGCGAGTAGCACTTGGAGTTGAATACAACGGCGCGCGTTACAGTGGGTGGCAACGTCAGTCTCACGTAAATAGCGTACAACAAGAAGTAGAAAAAGCGTTATCGCGCATTTGTAATCATCCGGTTGAAATAGTGTGCGCGGGGCGCACAGATGCTGGGGTGCATGGCACTGGCCAAGTTATCCACTTTGAAACTCATGCTCCGCGTGAAATGGTGGCGTTTACCATGGGGATGAATACGCTACTGCCTAAAGACATAGCAATTCGTTTTGCACAACCCGTAAGTGAAGACTTCCATGCACGTTTTAGCGCAACAGCGCGTCGTTACCGTTATGTTATTTATAACTACGCCTACAGGGGCGCAGTGATGAATGAAGGGGTTACACATTTTCATCACCCACTTGATGAAACAAAAATGCAAGAAGCGTGTCAGTACTTAATTGGTGAGCATGACTTTACTTCTTTTAGAGCACTGCATTGCCAAGCTAATACAGCAAACAGAACAATTCATCATTTATCGGTACAGCGACAGGGTGATTACGTTATTATTGATATTAAAGCGAATGCTTTTTTACACCATATGGTGCGCAATATTACCGGCTGTCTAATGGATATAGGCTTACATAAACATCAGCCAGTGTGGTTAAAAGAGCTATTAGATTTAAAAGAGCGCGCTAAAGCCAGTGCCACGGCAAAAGCGGCAGGGTTGTACTTAGTGGATGTTGATTACCCAGCGCATTTTAACATTCCTAAAACGCCGTTAGGGCCATTATTTTTACCTGACACGGAATGTTAGTGCTGAATTTATAAGCGTTTATCTAACTACTAAGACCAGTTTTTTATACCGTGTTTGTGTAATTCATGTTTTAATTGAAAAAATCTGTCTGCTACTTATTAGCAGGCTCGCGACACAGAACAGCATTAAGAGAGTTGCAAATGAGTTGGTTAGAAAAAATCTTACCTAAAACGACTAAGTCATCAGGTCGTAAAGAAATTCCAGAGGGCGTTTGGGCTAAATGTACAGCTTGCGATTCAATTTTATATAAAGCTGAACTAGAGAAGTCATTAAACGTATGTCCTAAATGCGACCACCACATGCGTGTGAGCGGCCGTAAGCGTTTAGAGCACTTTTTAGATGAAGCCGACCGCACAGAGCTAGGTACTGAGCACGAGCCTAAAGATGTATTAAAGTTTAAAGACTCAAAAAAATACTCAGATCGTATTAGCGCAGCCCAAAAAACAAGTGGCGAAAAAGACGCACTAGTAGCGATGAAAGGCCGCTTAAAAGGTATTCCTGTTGCAGCGGTTGCTTTTGAATTCTCATTTATGGGTGGTTCAATGGCTTCGGTTGTAGGTGCACGCTTTGTTGATGCCGTAGACCAATGTTTAGAGCACAACATGCCATTAGTGTGTTTTTCAGCTTCAGGTGGAGCACGTATGCAAGAAGCACTTATGTCGCTTATGCAAATGGCTAAAACCAGTGCTGCACTTGCTAAAATGAGCGAAAAAGGCCTGCCGTTTATATCAGTTATGACCGACCCAACCATGGGCGGTGTATCAGCATCACTTGCGATGTTAGGTGATATAAACGTTGCTGAGCCAAAAGCCTTAATTGGTTTTGCTGGTCCGCGCGTTATTGAACAAACAGTACGTGAAACTCTGCCTGAAGGTTTTCAACGTAGTGAGTTCTTATTAGAGCACGGTGCGATAGACATGATTGTTGACCGCCGCGAAATGCGTGACACGTTAGCACGTGTGCTTGCTAAATTTATGAACTTGCCTTCTACTGAACAAGAGCATAGAGTAGCGTAAATTTCAGCTTTACTGATTACATGCTATGACAAACACAATTCCTAGCCAATCATCAAGCCTTGATGATTGGCTTTGTTATTTAGAGAGTGTTCACCCTGCAAATATTGAAATGGGCCTCGAACGCGTCGCTACTGTTGCAAACAACATTGGCTTATTAAACACTTCCAGTAAAATCATTTTGATTGGCGGCACAAACGGCAAAGGGACAACAGCACGCTGTTTAGAGTCTTTATTGTTGGCTCAAGGTTATTCTGTTGGCACTTATGCCTCTCCTCATTTAATTAAATACAACGAGCGTGTGCGCATAAATGCTCAAGAGCTTGAAGATCAATACCATGTTGATGCCTTTAACACGCTAGAGCAAGGTCGCGGTAGCACGGCACTGACGTATTTTGAATATGGCACTCTTGGTGCATTGGCTATTTTTAAGCGTTTTGAGGTTGATTATGTGCTGCTTGAAGTTGGTTTGGGTGGGCGTTTTGATGCCACCAATATCGTTACACCTTATGCAAGCGTGATCACCACTATCGATTTAGATCACAAAGAATACCTAGGCGATACACGCGAGCTGGTTGCTTATGATAAAGCAGGTATATTTCGTGAAAATACGCCAGCTATTATTGGTGATTTGAACATACCCCACACTATGACCGATTATGGCACTGAGATTAAAGCCAATATGGTTATATCGGGCACTGATTTTATATTCAAAGAGCACCCAGCGCATTTCACATGGCAATATAAGCATTATGATTTGGCGTTAGACAAACCAGCAATTCCTGCACAAAATGCCGCAACTGCTTTAACTACTTTAGCAGCGTTAAATTTACTACCAAGCGATGAGGTAATTAAACGTTGTTTAGCTAATTTAGTTGTTGAGGGCCGATTTCAGCAACTCAATACTACACCTTTAGTGTTTACTGATGTTGCGCACAATCCCGAATCTGCTCGTTATTTAGCACTAAAGCTTGCAAGCTATAAAGATAAAGGCTTTAAAATTCATGCATTAGTCGCTATGCTTGCTGATAAAGATAAAGCGGGTGTACTTAAAGAGGTAAGCTCTGTAATTGATCAATGGTCTCTTACTAGCTTACACATACCACGTGGCGATAACGTTGAAAATATGGCCGCCGCGTTGCAAACTATACCTCATACAGGCACGCATGAACGCTATAATAGTGTGCACGATGCGCTTAATGTAATTATGCCTACACAGCAAAGTGATACGCTTTTAATTGTGTTTGGGTCATTTTTTACTGTTGCAGATGCTATAAACTACTTTAAAAAATAGAGAGAAAGTCGGTGAACTCAGGTTTTATAAATCGTTTAGTTGGAACCAGTATTGTGGTGATCGCAGCAATTGTGTTTATTCCTAATATACTCGATGGCGAAAAGGTCCACTATAAAGAGGGCTTTAAAGCTATCCCTGAACGCTCTGAGTTTAAAACTATCGACCTTCAAGAGTCTATAGATGAAAAAGTAGCGCAAGCCGAGCCCTTAAAGCAAGCGCCAATAGAGAATGTAGCTGCTGATGACGACGTGCTGACAAGCCAAGAAAGCAAATTCGCGGCAGAGCGAGAAGTAGTCGAGGGCAGCATAGAAGGTGAGAGTGTGCCAAGTAAACCTGTCGCTAAAGCGCCAGAGCCTGCCAAAGCTAACCCTATTGCACCACGCAAGAGTGAAGAAAACCTCACTGATATGGCCTATGTAATTCAGCTTGGTAGCTTTTCTCATGCGGCTAATGTAAAGGCTTTACAAGCTAAGCTTAAAGCAAAAGGTTTTAAAACGTTTACAAAGCCCATCAAAACGCCTAATGGTACATTGACTAAAGTGTTTGTGGGTCCCTCGCTTGATAAGGCTGAGCTTACTGAAAAGTTACCTGAGCTAAAAGCGCTGACCAAGCTCAACGGCAAAGTAACGCAATATACCGTCACTCACTGATTTTTAAAGGCCTTACTTAGTAAGGCCTTTTTTAATTTAGCGCTAAAAAACACACCTCTTAAATGTTAATTTTTTGTATTAGATAGTTACTGGTTATCTCCCGCTTTAACTTGCATATTTAGGAGGTTTGGGTATAGAATGCGCCCCAAAATAGCGACTAATTGGTTAATATGATCTGGGTTGATTACGCCATTCTTGGCATCATTGCACTGTCTACTATCATAGGTTTAATACGCGGCTTCGTTAAAGAAGCTATGTCATTAGCAGTATGGGGTTGCGCATTTATCATCTCTAGTTTGTTCTACCAATATTTAGCTTCCTTCCTAACAAGTATTTCTGAACCCCTTTTAAGAAATGCGGCGGCCATTGCCATACTCTTCTTTGCGACGCTACTGTTAGGCGGTTTACTAAACTACATTTTAGGTGAGCTTGTACAGCGTACTGGTTTATCTGGCACCGATCGTGTCTTTGGCATTGTTTTTGGTGCGCTACGAGGCGTGTTGGTCGTGAGCGCGTTACTCTTCTTTCTTGATGCTTTTACTGGTGCACCAAACACGCACTGGTGGGGCAATTCTATTTTGATTCCAGAATTCGGCTTTGTTGTTGAATGGTTCTTTTCGTACCTAGAAAACAACTCGAGCTTTTTAAATTCAGTAAACCGTTAATCGGCGAGGATAAATTACATGTGTGGTATCGTTGGGATAGTCGGAACATCTCCTGTTAATCAGGCGATTTATGATGGCTTAACTGTTTTGCAGCACCGAGGTCAAGATGCCGCGGGCATCATTACCATTGAAAACAATACGTTCAGCTTGCGCAAAGCAAATGGCCTAGTAAAGGATGTGTTTCACACCCGCCATATGAAACGACTACAGGGCACAATTGGTATTGGTCACGTACGTTACCCTACCGCAGGCTCTTCCAGCTCATCTGAAGCGCAGCCGTTTTATGTTAACTCACCTTTTGGTATAGCGCTTGCGCACAATGGTAATTTAACTAATGCTGAAACGCTAAAGCAGCAACTATTCTCAGAAGCCCGTCGCCACGTTAATACAACGTCAGACTCAGAAATATTGCTTAATATTATGGCGCATGAGCTGAGTAAGTCAGACAAATTACACTTAGACGCTGAAGATATATTCACCGCAGTAACCGAAGTAAACAACAAGGTTACAGGTGGCTACGCCGCTATAGCGATGATAATTGGTCACGGTGTTTTAGCATTTCGTGACCCTAATGGTATTCGCCCGCTGGTATTTGGTAAGCGTGAAACGCCTAAAGGCACTGAGTACATGTTTGCATCAGAAAGCGTAGCACTAAAGCCTGACGGCTTTGAATTTGTGCGAGATGTAGCGCCAGGTGAAGCGATTTATGTGACCGAAGATGGTCAATTCCATTCACAAAGTTGTGCAGAAAAAGCCTCTTATGCGCCCTGTATTTTTGAGTTTGTTTATTTCGCTCGCCCTGATTCAACCATCGATCGTATGTCGGTTTACGCAACGCGTGTAAACATGGGTACTAAACTGGGTGAAAAAATTGCGCGTGAGTGGAGCGATAAAGACATTGATGTAGTTATCCCAATTCCTGAAACCTCATGCGATGTAGCATTAGAAATTGCCCGCATGCTTGATTTACCTTACCGCCAAGGCTTTGTTAAAAACCGTTATATTGGTCGTACATTTATCATGCCTGGCCAAGAAATGCGTAAAAAGTCAGTGCGTCAAAAGCTAAATGCGATTGACCGTGAATTTAAAGGTAAAAACGTTTTACTGGTTGACGATTCAATTGTGCGCGGTACAACTTCTGCGCAAATTGTAGAAATGGCCCGTGAAGCTGGAGCAAAAAATGTGTATTTTGCCTCAGCCGCTCCTGAAATCCGCTTCCCGAATGTGTATGGTATTGATATGCCCTCTGCAGCAGAGCTTATTGCGCATGGCCGCGAAGTTGAAGACATTAACCAAAGCATCAGTGCTGATGGCTTAATTTTTCAATCGCTAAACGATTTAATTGAAGCGGTGAGCCAAGAAAATCCAGAAATTACTAAGTTTGAAACCTCTGTATTTGATGGGCAGTACATTACCGGCGATATTGATCAAGATTACTTAAATCATATTGATCAGCTACGTAACGACTCGGCTAAAAGCAACCGCGAAAACGCCATGTCATCAGGCCTTGAAATACATAATCAAGATGCCAACGAAGCTGACTAATGTGTAACTAAACATAATCGACATAAAAAAAGGAGCTAATTAGCTCCTTTTTTGCGAAGGAAAGAAAGGGAACACTTCATATCAAACAACGTGGTTGATTAGGTAAACATTGGACTCACAATGCCGTTAGTCCAAAGAATTGCGGTTACAGCTAAAATTATTACCAATAAAATTAGCCCGCAGGTGACAACAGAGCTGGCATAAATAAAGCCGCGCTCTTGCGGAATATGCATAAGTATTGGCACGCCCGTATACAGTAAGTACACCGAGTAGGCTAGGGCAATCATACCTACGCAAACAACAAACCACAGCTCAGGTAAAAAAGCGGCTAAGGCCGACATAAACACAGGTGTAGCAGTATAAGCGGCAAGCTCAAGCGTTTGTGTAAACGTAGGTTTAGCACCAAATGTAACGGCCATCCAATGGGCTAAATAGGCCAAAGCAAACACTCCGGCTATTAACGCACCATACATAGCTACGGCAATTAGCAGTGCGCTTTCATGCGTTAAAAATACTGGGTTGCCTGCACCAATACTCCAGCCTAAATACACCGATGAGTAATACCCCATAATCGATGGAAATAATGCAATAAGTAAAATATGCGACAAGCTGTAAGTTAGGCTTTCGTGGCGGTTATCTATTGTTTGCCATTCTTCGAGTGGATGAGCATAAATGCCCCACAGGTGATTCAGTATCATAGCGGTACTCCATAAAAGGAACGGTTTACTGTTGGTTATAATTTATTTTTAGTTTGTTTTTTGTACAGTACTTATATTTATGGTTTAGTTCAGATACAAAGTCAAGTTAACTGCCTATTAACATTTTAAGTCGGTTGTTTTTGCTTGTTTTATTCTTCGTTATTTTTCGTGTTAAAATGGCTTTTTATTATTTGAAGTAACGAGCAGCCCTGTGCCACATAGCGAACTTTTAGCCCCTATTAATAATTTTTTATTGTGCGAAACCCCGAATGCCTGGGTAGATGAAGCAGTAAAAAAAGAGAATTTATCGGTTATCTTAATCGACCATTTAATTTGTGAGTTAAAAGCAGCGCAAAGTGCAATGTTTTTAATCCGTAAGTACGCGGTCGATAAAGACAGCAGTGATGCATTACTTGAATGGCTAAAACCTTTTGAAACACTTATTTATAAGCGTGAAGGCAATTGGCGTGATTTGGCGGCTAAAAATAAACTGACAAAATCTATTATTCCAAAGTCAAACTCGCCATATGGGCAAGATTTAATTGATAAAATGGTGATGCTAATAAAAGAAGAGTTACATCACTTTTACCAAGTGCTCGAAATAATGGACGAATATGGCGTAGAGTACCGAAGTATCACACCGTGTCGCTATGCTAAGGGGATGCTACGTAACGTTAAAACGTTTGAACCTAATGCTCTCGTCGATAAGCTTATTGTAGGCGCTTATATTGAGGCTCGCTCGTGTGAGCGTTTTGCAAAGCTTGCGCCGCATGTTGATAAACGCTTAGGCGATTTTTATATTTCGTTGCTTCGCTCTGAGGCACGCCATTATCAAGATTACTTAACACTGGCACAAGAAATTGCTGATTTTGATATTACTGAGCGAGTCGACTTTTTTGGTAAAGTTGAGGCTGATTTAATTACCAGCCCCGATGAAGACTTTAAGTTTCACAGTGGTGCACCTGCACAAGTCACCAACTAAATCGGTGCTATTTGCTCTTCAAGCGCACTGGCTAGTTTGGTGCGCTACTTCTTTCTATAAAGTCTATAAGTTCAAGTGCTGCACTTTGAGAAAAACCATGTTTCATCAACACTTTTTTTGCGGTGCCATTGTATAAAATAGCGGTAAAGCCTTGCTCAAGTGCGTCCCTTTTATGTTTTGCATTAGGGTCAGATTTGGGAAACATAACATGGAGTTGGTGGTGCTCTAAATCCGGCGAAATATATTCAACTTGTGGCGCGCCGGGCTCATTAAGCTTTTCGGTGTTTTTTAACCAATACTCCCCCACTTCTTTAGTGCCTGCAACTAAGTCTATCCGTCCTTTTTGTAGCATGTATAAACTATTAATTAACCCACGTGTGGAGGTTACAGCAAGGCCATTACTTTCAGAAAAAGCCTCGCTAACTGCATAGCCAACGCCTTTACAAATACTGTATGGCTGTAAAGAGTTCATACTGCCGTCATAGTTTATTTGCCTGCCTTTGAGCTTAAATAAGCCGACATATACGTTAGCCAGCGGGCGAGAGTAGTAAAAAAGCTCAGTGCGAGATTGTGTAAAAAAAGCGCCTAAAATTGCATCTTTTTTATTTATTTTGGTCAGCTTTAGGGCTCTGTTCCAACTGGTAAACTCTATATCGTTATCAATATTTTGATTTATTAAAGCCGCTTTAATTAAGGCTGTCACCCAGCCATTATTCATTAAGCGTTCACCAATATAAGGAGGGGAGTTTTCAGCGACGAGTTGCCAATTTTCAGAGGCGTACCCTTTGGGAAAGATGCAACAAAGCAATAAGCAAAAAATAGCTTTATTCATATATCCTTATCCTATTACCAAAAAGTACTTAAATAATAGTCAGGATTTGAGATTATGCGAAGGGCGTATTAATAAGTTTTTGACTGTCTGGTGTAACCACTAAGTATGAGCCCTGAGTATACCAATCCCCAAGCACAGTGCGTGTTAGTGTTTGCTTACCTACAGTGTACTTATGCACATTAGGGCGATGCGTGTGCCCGTGTATCATGTTGCTCACATTGTGTTTTGCAAACATCGCCAGTACGGCGTCATCAACTACGTCTAAAACTTCTATGGGTTTGTCGGCTTGACTTAATTTACTTTTCTCTCTGGCATTACGCGCAATTTTTTTTCTGTAGCAAAGTGGCATTGCTAACATTAATTTAGGCCACCACCAGCCACGGCTTTTTTTGCGAAACTTTTGATACTCTATATCTTGAGTACACATTTCATCACCGTGCAAAATAACAGTGGGTGTGCCATATAAATCTATAACCGTTTGCTCGTTTAGCAATACCATACCAGCGCGTTTAGCGTATTGCTCACGCATAATAAAATCACGATTACCATGTATAAAGTACACTGGAGTTCCGCCATCTTTAACGGCTTTTAAATGTTTTGCAACTTCACTGGCCAATTCTGTTACGTAGTCATCCCCAACCCATACTTCAAAAAAATCACCTAAAATATACAGTGCATCTACGGGCTTACCGATAATATGCGTATTTATAAAGCGATAAAAGGCCTCGCTAATATCTGGGCGGTTTTCACTTAGATGTAAATCTGCAATAAAGTAGGTTTGAGAAGTCATAAAGGCATCTAGTTAGGTTAAATAAAAGCGGGCGAATACATTAATGTACCATGCCCGCTTAATTACTCGGTGTATGAGTAAACGTTTAGCTTACAGTAACGTTTTCGATGATTACATTTTCAAGCGGTACATCTTGGTGAAAACCAGCGCTGCCTGTTGCAACACCTTTAATTTTATTTACTACGTCCATGCCCTCAACTACTTCAGCAAATACACAGTAACCCCAGCCTTGCGACGTTTCGCTGCTGTGATTTAAAAAGTCGTTGTCGTTAACATTAATAAAGAATTGGGCCGTTGCTGAATGAGGATCAGGTGTACGTGCCATTGCTAATGTACCTACTTTATTAGATAGGCCATTATTTGCTTCGTTTTGAATTGGGTCGTTAACGTCTTTTTGTTCCATACCAGGTACAAATCCACCGCCTTGCACCATAAAGCCGTCAATTACACGGTGAAAAATAGTGCCGTTGTAAAAACCTGAGTTTGCGTACTCTAAAAAGTTTTTAACTGTGTTTGGAGCTTCTTGCTCAAACATTTTAATGGTGATGTCACCAAAATTAGTGTGTAGAACAACCATGTGGTTTCCTATATCTGGTTTAATTAGTTGCGCTATTTTATCTTAGTTAACTAAGATAAACAAAGTGCTTGTTCAATATATCCAAAGCTGCTCAAGGTATATACTTGTGCGTTTTACAGAGGGTCTATATCGAGGTGGTATTTTGTCGTTGTCGTATTTTCTCTCAATATGTAACTATGCACAGAAAAAGAGTCCGTTGAGCAATAAACAGGGTGATTTAAAACCGATTTTTACAGTGTTATTAATTTTAACAACAGAACCTCTATTACACACAATCAAGGCCTAACCTAAATTGGTTTTAATTCCAGCTTAAACAACTGTATTGAAGAGGTTTGGGTATAAAAAGCGCTAGAGCGGGGGCTTTTCAAGTGTTAACATAGCCAACTCAGCAAACAGTCAAGGACTTAAAGTAAATGGTACAAATATACAACACACTCACGCGACAAAAAGAGCAGTTTAAACCTATGGTCGAAGGCAAAATCGACATGTACGTGTGTGGTATCACCATTTATGATTTTTGTCATATCGGTCATGCGCGTACATTTGTCGGGTTTGATGTTATTGTCCGCTATCTTCGCCATCTTGGTTACGACTTAAAATACGTACGTAATATTACCGACGTAGATGATAAAATAATTAAACGCGCAAACGAAAATGGCGAGTCAATTAATGACCTAACTTTGCGTATGACCAAAGCCATGCACGAAGACTTTGATAGCCTAAACATGTTGCGCCCAGATATTGAACCGACGGTTACAAACCATATGGACGAAATCATCGAAATGGTTGAGCGCTTAATTGCAAAAGGCCATGCGTACGTAGCAAATGACGGCGACGTGCTTTTTGATGTTTCTACGTTTGAACAGTACGGCGCACTATCGCAACAAGATTTAAGTATGCTCCAAGCAGGCTCTCGCGTAGAAGTTGCACAAGATAAAGACGATCCGCTTGATTTTGTATTGTGGAAAAAAGCAAAAGCAGGCGAACCTTCTTGGTCATCACCGTGGGGAGAAGGGCGCCCAGGTTGGCATATAGAATGTTCAGCAATGAGCTCAAAGCATTTAGGCGAACATTTTGATATTCACGGTGGCGGCTCTGATTTACAGTTTCCGCACCATGAAAACGAAATTGCGCAATCATGCTGTGCAAACAATGGTATGTATGTAAATACGTGGATCCACACCGGTATGGTACAAGTAAATAAAGAAAAAATGTCTAAATCATTAGACAACTTTTTTACTGTGCGTGAGGTATTAAAAACATATGATGCTGAATCTGTTCGTTACTTTTTAATATCAGGGCATTACCGAAGCCAGCTAAATTACTCGCAAGAGAATTTAGATCAAGCACGCTCATCACTTGAACGTATTTACACAGCACTTCGTGGTGTAGAGCCATTAGCGTGCGACATTGAGAGCAATGAGTACGTGGCTAAATTTAGAAAAGCGATGAACGATGACTTTAATACACCAGAGGCGTTACCGGTTTTATTTGAACTGGCTAAAGAGCTTAACCGTGTTAAAGACACCGATACACAGCAAGCAGGGCAATTAGCATTTGTGCTACGCAGCATAGGCGAAGTACTTGGTGTTGCTCAGCAAGCACCAGAATCGTTTTTGCAAGGTGGGCAAGATGATGATGAAGTAGCCACTATCGAAGCACTGATTGTAAAACGTAACGAAGCGCGCGCAAATAAAGACTGGGCCGCCGCTGATGAAGCACGTGATGCACTCAATGCACTCGGTGTTGTGCTTGAAGACTCAGCCGGTAAAACAACGTGGCGTAAAGCGTAAATGCTTTAACGTAGCGTTTAAACTAAAAAGGGTTGCCATAAATGGCAACCCTTTTTATTGGTATCAGTTAAATGCTTAACTGTGGTATTTTTCACATGCTTCAAGTGTGTTTTCAATCAAACTTGCTACAGTCATTGGGCCAACACCACCCGGTACAGGAGTAATAAAATCAGCTTTTTGCTCTGCAATGCTATACTCAACATCACCGACTAATTTACCTGTATCTAAACGGTTAATACCTACATCAATCACAATCGCGCCTTCTTTTACCCAATCGCCCGGAATAAATTCAGGTTTACCTACGGCCACTACTAATAAATCTGCACGGCGAACATGGGTTTCTAAATCTTGTGTAAATTTATGGCATACCGTTGTAGTACAGCCGGCAAGTAGTAACTCAAGCGACATAGGGCGACCAACAATATTAGAAGCGCCAACCACTACCGCATGCATTCCCTTGTAACGCACACCTGTTGAATCAAGTAAGGTGATAATTCCTTTTGGTGTACATGGGCGAAGCGCCGGCATACGTTGCGCTAAGCGACCAATATTGTATGGGTGAAAACCGTCTACATCTTTATGTGGTGTAATACGTTCTAAAATCTTTTCTGCATCAAGGCCTTCAGGTAGCGGTAGTTGTACTAAAATACCATCTACTTCGCCATCGTTATTTAGCTCATCAATTAATGCTAGTAGTTCTTCTTCGCTGGTTTGCGCAGGTAAATCAAATGACTTTGAAATAAATCCTACTTCTTCACACGCTTTGCGTTTAGAGCCAACGTAAACTTGGCTTGCAGGGTCAAGCCCTACCAGTACTACTGCTAAACCAGGTGCACGTAAACCGTTTGCAACGCGCTCGCTTACGCGCTCAGCCACTGCACTACGTACTTGTTTTGCGATTGCCTTACCATCAATGATGTTTGCCGTCATGGGGGACCTTTAATTGGGGTTAAATAAACTTCGATACTTATATTTTAAAAGCACCAGCATATAAAGAGGGGTGTATGCAAAAAATTAATTTTATTAATGCTTTTTTAATATGCAGGCTATTTTCGCAGAAAAGGCCCGAAGCGCCAAGGTGCTTTTAAGTTATAAACCGGTGTTTTCAAAAAAAGCGTCTAAATTTCAGCTGGATTTTGCAATATTTAACCATTATGAACTAAAAATGACCGATTGATTTATTTTATGCAAAAAACGTTTGACCTCTCTTAGGCAAATCACTATTATGCACCCCGTTGTCAACGAGGTCACTCGCAGACAATCGTAAGCATCGGCGATTAGCGCAGTT
>NZ_PNCT01000009.1:0-55957 GCF_005887365.1 Pseudoalteromonas sp. S3785
ACTATTGTTTCAGCTCTGACTCTTTTACTGCTCACTCCCTTCTCTTTGTGCAAATATTTTTTAAGTGAATTATTCACAAAGAGAATAAGAGGCGCTGCGCTTTTAGAGATAAATACATTGTGGCAGTTTCACTATAGAACGGACTATAAATACTGGTGCATTTGGAAAAGCCGCTCTACTTCCAAAAAGTAACCACTAATAAATAGTTGAGACGTAGATTGGGTTGAGCGTAGCGAAACCCAACGAAAAAATACCCTACCAACAATGACAGATGCTTTGTGTTATCGATTGTTTCAGCTTTGACACTTTTACTTCTCATTCCCTTCTCCTTGTGCAAATATTTTTTAAGTAAATTATTCACAAAGAGAATAAGAGGCATTGCCCTTTAGATCTCAATACTAATAACTAAAAACTGAAAGCTTCTCTACTTTAAAAACAAAAAAGCCGCTGTATTTTGCAATACAGCGGCTTTTACTATGCATACTCTAAAGGCAATTAAGCTTTAGCTGCACGACCCGCACGTTTACGCTCACTTTCAGTTAAGTGACGTTTACGAATACGAATGTTCTCAGGTGTTACTTCTACTAACTCGTCATCATCGATGAACTCAAGCGCTTGCTCAAGTGTGTAGTTCAATGGTGGCGTAAGTGTTTGCGCTTCATCTGTACCAGATGCACGAACGTTAGTAAGTTGCTTACCTTTAAGTGCGTTAACTGTTAGGTCGTTATCACGGCTATGAATACCGATAACCATACCTTCGTAAACTTCAACACCGTGACCGATGAATAATTTACCACGCTCTTGTAGGTTGAATAATGCATTAGTAAGTGCTTTACCAGTTGCATTTGCAATCATTACACCGTTCTTACGTGAACCAATAGTACCACCTTTATGAGGACCGTAGTGATCGAACGTATGGTACATAAGACCTGAACCAGAGGTAAGCGTCATGAAATCAGTTTGGAAACCGATTAAACCACGGCTTGGGATCATAAAGTCCATACGCATACGGCCTTTACCATCTGGAGACATGTCGGTAAGTTCACCTTTACGAAGACCAATTTGCTCCATGATAGAACCTTGGTGTTCTTCTTCACAGTCAATTGTTACTGTTTCGTACGGTTCTTCTAGTACACCGTTTACTTCACGTAGAATAACTTCAGGACGTGATACAGCTAGCTCGTAACCTTCACGACGCATGTTTTCGATTAAGATACCAAGGTGTAATTCACCACGGCCAGATACACGGAAGCTATCTGGGTTATCCGTTTCTTCAACACGAAGTGCAACGTTGTGTACAAGCTCGTTTTGTAAACGCTCAAGAATGTTACGTGAGGTTACAAATTTACCTTCTTTACCAGCAAACGGTGATGTATTTACAGAGAACGTCATTGTTACTGTAGGCTCATCAACACTTAGTGGAGGTAGCGCTTCAACATTGTTAGGTGCACACACTGTGTCTGAAATTTTAAGCTCACCAATACCCGTTACTGTTACGATATTACCTGCGTAACCACGGTCAGTTTCAATACGCTCAAGGCCTAAGTAGCTTTGCACTGAACCAATTTTACCGTTACGAGTTGTACCATCAGCACTGATGATAGTCACTTGTTGGTTTGGCGCAACAGAACCACGCTTAATACGACCAACACCAATTACACCTTTATAAGAGTTGTAATCAAGCTGAGAGATTTGCATTTGGAAATCACCTTTAGGATCAGCTTCTGGTGGTGATACTTCGTCAACAATCATTTGGAACATAGGTTCCATGTTGTCAGACGGCTCGTCTAAGTCTAATGTAGCCCAGCCGTTGATTGCTGAAGCGTAGATTACTTTAAAATCTAACTGTTCATCAGTTGCACCTAGGTTATCAAATAAATCAAAGATTTGATCCATAACCCAATCAGGGCGTGCACCTGGTTTGTCAATTTTATTGATAACAACAATTGGCTTTAAGCCTTGCGCAAATGCTTTTTGCGTTACGAAACGCGTTTGCGGCATTGGACCTTCTTGAGCATCAACAAGTAATAATACTGAGTCAGCCATCGAAAGTACGCGTTCAACTTCACCACCAAAATCGGCGTGTCCCGGGGTATCTACGATATTGATATGGTAGTCTTTCCATGAAATGGCTGTATTTTTAGCCAAAATGGTAATACCACGTTCTTTCTCAATGTCGTTTGAGTCCATCACACGCTCTTCGTTACCGCCGCGTGTTTCTAATGTACCTGATTGCTCAAGTAGTTTGTCAACCAACGTTGTTTTACCGTGGTCAACGTGCGCGATAATCGCTATATTTCTTAACTGTTCGATGCTCATATTTTTACTCAGAGAAGTTTATTCTCATTGATCCTGCAAGATCTACGCACTCATCTGCGTTTTCACCAGATGTCCCAGCATAGGATTTAAAAGGGCGCATATTATCCCTCATTAATGACATGGATGAAAGTTTATCCAATATAATTTTAAAAACTTTCTCAATACTTTTACTAAGTATCTGTTTTTTATATGACAATTATATGAAATAAATTTCGGAAAATTACATAAATTGTCGTTTTTTAGCTAATTTGTTGTTTGCTTTGGCACTATTTACTATTTAAGTTAAGCTGATTTAGGTGATTAAAATACGTGCAGAATAAAGCGTGAAATTTTTGCACCAATATGGATATTTTACGCACCACAAAAGTGCAAAGTGTATGGCCACTTTTGTGCAATAACAATTTTAGTCTTAATAAACAGCAAGTTAAAATAATGGCATAAAATCGGCTTACCTAAATCCAAAGCATTTAATGCAGCAATAATAAAACCCAACAGTTGGAGGACACATGTCACAATCGGTTTTAGATTTTATTAAAGAAAATGACGTTAAGTTCATTGATTTACGCTTTACTGATACTCGAGGTAAAGAACAACATGTTTCTATTCCTCATCACCAAGTAGATGAAGATTTTTTTGAAGACGGCAAAATGTTTGACGGCTCTTCAATTGCAGGTTGGAAAGGCATTAACGAATCAGACATGGTACTTATGCCTGTTGCTGATTCAGTAAAATTAGACCCATTTACAGAAGAAGCAACGCTTATCGTGCGTTGTGATGTTGTAGAACCATCTACATTACAAGGTTACGAGCGTGACCCTCGTTCGGTTGCTAAGCGCGCTGAAGAGTACATGAAATCTACCGGTATCGCAGACACAGTTTTATTCGGCCCTGAGCCAGAATTCTTCCTATTTGATGATGTTAAATACAAGTCAGATATGTCTGGTTCTATGTACAAAATTGATGCTGTTGAAGCAGCATGGAACTCAGATAAAGAGTATGAAGGCGGTAATACTGGCCACCGTCCAGGTGTTAAAGGTGGTTACTTCCCTTGTTCACCGGTTGACTCTTCACAGGATTGGCGTTCAGCTACGTGTTTAGTACTTGAAGAACTAGGCCAAGTAGTAGAAGCGCACCACCACGAAGTTGCTACAGCTGGTCAAAACGAAATCGCGACTCGCTTTAATACAATGGTTTTAAAAGCGGATGAAATCCAAGAGATGAAATATGTTATCCATAACATGGCTCACCTTTACGGAAAAACAGCCACATTTATGCCTAAGCCTGTTGTAGGTGATAACGGCTCTGGCATGCACTGTCACCAATCTCTAGCAAAAGACGGTGTTAACCTTTTTGCTGGTGATAAGTACGGCGGTCTTTCTGAAGATGCACTTTACTACATTGGCGGTATTATTAAGCATGCTAAAGCAATTAACGCATTTGCAAACGCTTCTACTAACTCGTACAAACGTTTAGTACCAGGTTTTGAAGCGCCGGTAATGCTTGCATACTCTGCGCGTAACCGCTCTGCATCTATCCGTATCCCAGTAGTACCATCTGAAAAGGGTCGTCGTATAGAAGTACGTTTCCCTGATCCAACAGCTAACCCTTACCTAGCATTTGCTTCAATGCTAATGGCTGGCCTTGACGGTATTAAAAACAAAATCCACCCTGGCGATGCTATGGATAAGGATTTATATGACCTACCTGCAGAAGAAGCAGCAGAAATTCCACAAGTTGCATCTTCTTTAGAAGAAGCATTAGAAGCACTAAGTGCTGATCGTGAATTCTTAACGCAAGGTGGCGTATTTACCGATGATTTAATCGACGCTTACATTGCTCTTAAATCTCAAGAAGTTGAAAAGCTTAACATGACAACTCACCCAGTTGAGTTTGAAATGTACTACAGCGTTTAATACGCTGTAGAGTAAATTATCGATAAGATAATAAATGTGTGTTCTCAAGCCCGCTTAGCGGGCTTTTTTTTATGGTAAATTAGGGTTATCTCCACTAAAGTTATGTAATTACAAAAGATGCAGGGTAGCAATGTGAATTACAGGATATTATTACTATTTTTTGCTTTAGGATTAAGCATTTATAGTTACGCAGGCAATGATAAGATTTATGCTTGGAAAGATAAAAATGGTGTTTTAGTGTTCTCAGATACACCACGCAGCGGCGCGCATGAAATAAAATTAAATAGCCAAGATCTTACTTTGTCTGATACCGATAAACACACCCCTGATTCACTACAACCAACGCGCCTTAATCGTTTTCAAATTATGATATCGTCACCTACTCACAACCAAACTGTGCGCGAGAACACAGGCTCAGTGTACGTCACAAGCCGAATAACACCGCGTTTTGAGGCAGGCTTTACTGTACAGCTATTTTTAAACGGTAATGCGTATGGGCCTGCAAGCGGTTTATCAACATTTGCTATACGGAACGTTGAAAACGGCACACATACCTTGTATCTCAAACTTTATAACAAACAAAATCAAGCCATTGCTATCAGTCAGCCTAGCACCTTTGTTATGCAAAGAAAGGCTATAAACTAAGTACAATGACTCAGATAATAAAATTAGCGCAGCAGTATTTACTGATCAAAACTTGCTTGCAAATATTAACGCACTAAAGTGGTGCAAAGATGCCAAACAATCAAAATTTCAGCCCCGAACTTCTTAATGCCATTTGGCAAAACCAAACAACATCGGTCATGTTACTTGATAAAAATTTTATCCTTGTTTATGCCAATACCAGCACTAGCGAGCTACTTGGCCTGGGTAAAAAACGCATTATTGGGCAGACCTTTAACAGCTTATTTAATTACCACTCTGTGGATTTAGAACGCATAGCTCAGTACTCACTTATTGATGGTGTAGATTGCAGCCAGCACAGAGCTGACGTGGTCTTTATAGATTCTCGACATGCGAAAATAGCCATTACATCACGCCAAGTTAAATTTGAAAACGAGCGCTATATTTTGCTCGAGTGTCGTAAAACCGATGAAGAAATAAAACACGACAAAGCCTCTAATCAAATGCATCAATATCAAGCAGCGCGAAATTTGATTAGAGGACTTGCTCACGAAATTAAAAATCCTTTAGGAGGAATACGCGGAGCGGCTCAGTTATTGCAGTACGAGGTGGATCAACAAGAAAGGGACGAATGCGCTGAACTTATAATTGAGCAAGCAGACCGATTACGTGAATTAGTTGATAGGCTACTTGGGCCAAATCAGCTTCCACAAAAGTCGTATGGTAATATTCACCAAACACTCGAGTCGGTTGTCAAATTAAGCACATTAGATAATTGTAAAAATATTAATCTAGTTAAAGACTACGATCCAAGTATTCCAGATGTGTTTATTGACCAAGGCAAAGTTCAGCAAGTAGTACTTAACATAGTTCGTAATGCTCAACAGGCGTTAGTGGATGGCGGTGAAATAAAAATAAAAACCCGCATTAATCATCAATATCGCCGCCCCGGAAAAGCCCCTAAAAAAGCCTTGTTGATCCAGGTTTCTGATAATGGACCAGGCATAGACCCTAGCGTTCGCGAGACATTGTTTTACCCGATGATCACCAACAAAGAAGGTGGCTCAGGGCTAGGGCTTTCAATCGCACAAACGCTCATCGATCAGCACGATGGTTATATAGACTGCGATAGCTGGCCTGGCCATACTGAATTTAATATCTATCTGCCTTTTGCAGATTAATGTTTTGGAGTTGGCATGAAAACAGTTTGGCTTGTAGATGATGACGCATCAATTCGCTTTGTATTAGAAAAGGCGCTAACACGTGCAGGATTTGAAGCAGAAAGCTTCGCCAATGCGCAAGACGTGTTAAGTGCGCTAAAATTTAGCCAGCCAACCGTGTTGGTATCTGACGTACGGATGCCAGGCATGGATGGCATGGCACTGCTTGAACTGATAGCAGAGCAAAACCCTGGGCTGCCGGTTATTATAATGACCGCGCACTCAGATTTAGACTCTGCAGTTAACGCGTTTCAAAAAGGCGCGTTTGAGTACTTAGCCAAACCCTTTGATTTAAACGAAGCAGTGGCCTTAATCGAAAGCGCCTGCAGAGCAAACTCAACTAAAAAAACCAAACGTAAACAAGCCCCACCTAAAAGTGCCCATATTATTGGCGAAGCCCCTGCGATGCAGGAAGTGTTCAGAGCGATAGGTAAACTCTCGGCTTCAAGTATGAGTGTACTCATTAATGGTGAGTCAGGCACAGGTAAAGAGCTTGTGGCCAGTGCTTTACATAACCACAGCCCGCGTAAAGAAAACCAGTTTATTGCATTAAACATGGCCGCTATTCCAAAAGAGCTTGTGGAATCTGAGTTATTTGGCCACGAAAAAGGCGCATTTACGGGTGCCGATAGCGTTCGCAAAGGCCGCTTTGAACAAGCCAATGGCGGCACACTGTTTTTAGATGAAATAGGCGATATGCCACTGGATGTGCAAACACGTTTATTACGCGTACTCGCCGATGGTGAGTTTTACCGTGTGGGCGGACACCAAAGTATTAAGGTTGATGTACGCATTATTGCTGCAACGCATCAAAATTTAGAAGATTTGGTAAAACAGGGTAAATTTAGGGACGATTTATTTCATCGTTTAAACGTTGTGCGCCTTCGTTTACCAGCTCTTAGAGAAAGAACCGAAGACATCGAACGCTTAGCGCAACACTTTTTACACAAAAGCGCAAAAGACCTACAAGTAGAAAGTAAAGTTCTCAGCCCAAAAGCCACAGAGCAACTTAGGCTATTTAGCTGGCCTGGTAATGTGCGCCAACTCGAAAATACCTGTCGCTGGTTAACCGTTATGGCCCCTGGTGAATTAGTAAGTGAGCAAGACCTACCACCAGAGATCATTGATGCGGCGCCTGTTCAACAAGAAGGTGATTGGCTTGATGCGTTTCAGCAATGGCTCAACCAAGAGCTTAAGCAAGGTAAAGAAAATATTTGGCCTGATATTCAAGCACAACTTGAAACTCGCCTGATAAAAACAGCATTAGCTAATTGTTCTGGCCATAAACAAGATGCAGCCATAAAAATTGGCTGGGGGCGCAACACGTTGACCCGCAAATTAAAAGAGCGCAATATTAACTAGTTTCTAACTGTTACTCGTTGGCCTTAGGATGAAATTAATAGAACACATTCCATTATTTAAACAAATGGAAATAGTGAATAGATTGCACTTTTTTAAAGAATTCACCCTTGCTGAACGCCAAGTGCTACTAGAGTCGTTTGGGTTATTGTATTTAGTTAACCAGCATCAGCATTTATTTAAACAATACGATAACGACAAACGCTTATACATTGTATTAAGTGGTGCGTTACTTGTTTTTAAACATAACCACTTGCTGGAGCTTGGCACTATAGAGCCCGGTGAGTTTATCGGTGAAGGTGCATTTATTAATAACCGCGAGCGCAGTACGAGCGCTCGCGCTAAAACCGACACCATAGTACTTGCCATTACCCCAGAGGCACTGACCCGCTTACCTAATGTGATACGCGAAAAAATTAAAGACCGAATTATAGAGGGCATGAGCTTACGCATTGCTAAACTTAGTGAGCACATAGAAACCCACGGTTAGATCAATCCATATAAACAATCTGCAATGAGCAATCAAGCCAACCGGGATTATTTACGTGTGCCGTAAATGTGTAAGTATCGGATGGTTTAGCCCCAAAGGGTGTATTTACCAATGGCTGTGAGTGGCTGTATGTTTGCGAGTAGGATTTATAATAAATAACAACATAACCATATAAATACTCCCACTTCAGTCTCACTACTGCACCACTGGGTAGCGTAAAATCAACATGCTCATTTACAAATTTGACCACTAAATCATTGTATTTATCGTCGCTGCATTGGGTTGTTCTTAGCTGCTTAGGCATAACAAATTGGCTATTGCTATCTGCATTTTTTAAATAAAAGCCTATATTGCCATCGCCATAAAAATGATTTGATCGCGTTGTATAGTTAACTTGTGGCTCGTAACCTAGCCCCTGCATAATAGTAGCTAGCTGCTCTGTCTCTTTTTGGTAAATTTTATCACTTGATAAAAGCAATGTGGCTTCACCAAAATCCGATGGGATATCTAGCTCTACGTATTCAAAAGGGAGGTTTTGTGCATTTAGTGCAGCGTCTAGCTGTTTGCGTTGCTCCTCTTGCAAGTTTTCGCTAAAAACATAAACAGTTGGTTGTTGGCATGCAGTTAATAGAAGTACCCACGCACAAATTAAAATTCCACTTTTCATAGTTACCCTTATTGATTACAAATGTAGTCTAGTAGAAGTAACTATTAATAGTAAAATTAACGTGTTTGGCTATCCAACCATGCATCAACACTTTGTCGAGTGTATAAAACTTCGTTAAATAAGCGATGACGTTCAAATTCTAACTTTGATTTTTTAAGTGGATCACCACTAATTAGCCGACTGTGCGTATCATTGAACTTAGAAATAACCGAAAAACCGCGTTCATCTTTCTCTTTTTCTGTTTTTACCGAGTTAGCCAGGTGAGCTCTTACATCATCTGCTGTCAGCATATCTGAATTATCTAAGCCCATTAGCTCTTTTTTCATTGCTAATCTAATGCCCATTTACTGCTCCAATTATATGCAGACCTAAACAATTAAAACGGTTAAATTCTTACCATTTATGTAGGTACACTTTTTATTTGCCAAAGCAATAGCAAATAGCACACCAAATTTTTGCGAGAGCATACGCATCAAATGCTGCAGTTTTTTTAAAGTTGAAAAAGTTTTATATTTATCACACTTTTTTTATCCCGCTAGGGCGCGCTTGCTAGGTGCAAAAAACAGTGCAAGCCTTTATACTTGCTGCTTATGCGCCACCAACAGAGATAACCATGTCAGAAGAATATATAGAAATTGAACTTGAAGAAGAGCCCATAGAGCTTTGTAAATTACTAAAAGTACTCGATTTAGTAGAAGGTGGCGGTCAAGCTAAAAACCTTATAGCTGAAGGTTATATTGGGGTTAACCATGAAATATGTACAATAAAACGGAAAAAATTATACAGTGGCGATGTACTTGAATTTGATGGCGAGCTTTTTCAACTCACTTTAAGTGAAGATGCAACCCCTGTAGAGCGCCCAGTGGTAACAACCCAGCCGCAGGTAGAAAAAGCGCCCAATGAAACAGCGCAAAAGCCTGCAAAAAATAAAAGAAAACGCACTAAAAAACCAAAGGTTGATGAAAAAACAGGGCGCCGCCCTATCTCATTTGGCTAGTCATTAGCGCTTTGTGCCATTTTTATTATATGTATAGGCTCGCTTGAACAGTGAGCCTTTTTGCTCTTTAATTACCTCGTAAATTACAATAAAAACAAGGTAATAATATGGCAACCTTCGTCACCCCTAATTGGTTTAAACCCGTCCTATGGGCAGCACTTATTTGGAATTTACTAGGTGTTTTTGCATTTGTAATGCACCTTATGATGACCCCCGAAATGATAAGTAAACTCCCGCTAGATCAACAAGCTGCCTATTCAAACGTACCTTTGTGGTCGACCATTGCATTTGCTGTAGCGGTATTAGGTGGCACCCTTGGCTGCATACTGCTACTGGCCAAAAACGCGCTTGCTACACCTATATTTGCGCTATCGTTGGTAGCGATATTTATTCAGCAGTTTTATAACTTCTTTGTGATAAATAGCATTAAAATGCTGGGAATAAGCGCAGTGTTTATGCCTATTTTAGTGATTGTTATTGCGTTTTTGCTTTTATATTTAAGTATAAAAAGCAAACAACAAGGTTGGTTAAACTAACCTTTCCTCCTTTTTTAAACTCATTTTTTGCTACTTGAAAAAACAATTTTAGGTAGCACTTCTATACTTAATGCTGTCTAAAAAACATGCATTGCACAACCTGCTTTTTAGCCTGATTTGTCATATTTATTATCTCTGGTATGCACTTTGCAAACTAATGGCAAATAAACACGTTATTTTATCAAGGACATAATCCTAACTATCAAAGGGGCAAAAAATGAATAGTTTCGACACCCAACAACAATTAACGATTAATGGCGAGCAATACCATATTCACTCACTTAAAGGATTAGGCGACAAAGCAAAGCGATTGCCCTTTTCTCTCAAAGTATTACTAGAAAACCTGCTACGCAATGAAGATGGCGTAAATATAAAAGAGCAAGACATTCAGGCCCTCCTTGACTGGGACCCTAAAGCAAAACCCTCAGCTGAGGTGGCTTTTACACCCGCCCGTGTTGTCATGCAAGATTTTACAGGTGTTCCCGCCATTGTTGATTTAGCTGCCATGCGTGATGCAATGGAAAAGCTTGGTGGCGATCCTGCAAAAATAAACCCGCTTTCACCTGCTGAACTTGTAATAGATCATTCTGTTCAAGTAGATGGCTACGGTGACGACGGTGCGTTTGATTTAAATGCCAAGCTAGAATACGAGCGTAACAAAGAACGCTACGAATTTTTACGCTGGGGGCAGACTGCTTTTGATAATTTAAAGGTAGTCCCACCTGCTACAGGTATTGTTCACCAAGTAAACTTAGAGTTTTTAGCGCGTGTTGTTTTTAACGACAGTAAGAACGGAAAATCAATAGCCTACCCAGACACACTGGTAGGGACTGATTCGCACACCACCATGATTAATGGCTTAGGTGTGTTAGGCTGGGGCGTAGGCGGTATTGAAGCCGAAGCCGCCATGCTTGGGCAACCAATTAGCTTACTTATTCCTCAAGTGGTGGGCTTTAAATTAAATGGCCGTTTACCCGAGGGTACCACTGCTACCGATTTAGTGCTTACCGTTACCGAAATGCTACGTAACCATGGAGTGGTGGGTAAATTTGTTGAGTTTTATGGTGATGGTCTAGCTGATTTACCGCTAGCCGATAGAGCAACCATTGCCAACATGGCGCCAGAGTACGGTGCAACATGTGGTATTTTCCCAATTGATGATGAAACCATTAACTACCTGCGTTTAACAAACCGCGATGAAGATCACCTTAAACTGATTGAAGACTACGCTAAACACCAAGGCTTATGGCGCCATGAAGGCGACGAAGCGCATTACACCGATACCCTAGAGCTTAAATTAGACGATGTAGTGCCAAGCCTTGCAGGTCCTAAGCGCCCACAAGACAGAATTACACTTGATAAAGCTGGTGATGTGATAGGCCAGCACCTTAAAGGTTTCCAAGATGAGCGTATGGCGCGTCGTGATAAAAGCGATATTGAAGAAGCACGCATTGAAAGTGAAGGCCCAACCACTAACCCAGATGAACCAGTAGACGAAGCGCAGTTTATGGGGGCAGCCAAAGTAAAATTTAAAGGCCAAGAATTTGAGCTAAACGACGGTGCCTGTGTTATTGCCGCCATTACAAGCTGTACAAACACTTCTAACCCCAGTGTAATTTTAGCCGCAGGCTTAGTAGCTAAAAAAGCCAAGCAGCTAGGTATTAACGTAAAACCTTGGGTTAAAACATCGCTTGCACCGGGCTCACAAGTGGTCACCGACTACCTTGAAAAAGCCGACCTAATGGATGACCTAGAGGCATTAGGCTTTAATTTGGTCGGTTATGGCTGTACCACGTGTATAGGTAACTCAGGCCCGCTTGCAGATGAAATTAGCGAAGCTATTCAAAAACACAAATTGGTTGTAAGCTCTATTTTATCGGGTAACCGTAACTTTGAAGGGCGTATACACCAAGACGTTAAAATGAACTTTTTAGCCTCGCCTCCACTTGTGGTAGCGTATGCCATTGCAGGGCGTACAGACATAGATGTATACAACGAGCCACTTGCGCAAGATGAAAACGGTAACGATATTTACCTTAAAAACATTTGGCCAAGCGTAAGCGAAGTCAACGAACTAGTACAAAAAACGGTAACCAAAGAAATGTTCGAAAAAAGCTATGCTAACGTATACGAAGGCGACAGCCGTTGGCAAAAAATTCAAATACCTGATGGTAAGCTCTACGATTGGGATGAGGGGTCAACTTACATCAAAAAAGCACCATTCTTTGAGGGCATGAGCGTTGAGCCACCAGGCGTGCCAACAATTGAAGGGGCGCGTTGTTTGGCTAAACTTGGCGATTCAGTAACAACAGATCATATTTCTCCTGCGGGGGCGATTAAAGCTGAAGCGCCAGCCGGTATTTACTTACAGGAAAAAGGCGTAGAAAAAGCACAGTTTAACTCGTATGGTTCTCGCCGTGGTAACCACGAAGTGATGATGCGAGGCACATTTGCAAATGTTAGGCTTAAAAACTTACTCGCACCAGGTACAGAAGGTGGCGTTACTCGCACTCAACCTGATGACAAGCTTGCCAGCATTTACGATGCCGCAATGGAATATGAAAAGAGTAACACACCATTAATTGTGTTAGCGGGTAAAGAATACGGTACCGGTTCATCACGCGACTGGGCAGCAAAAGGCTCACTTTTATTAGGTGTAAAAGCGGTGGTTGCACAAAGTTATGAGCGTATTCACCGCTCTAACCTTATTGGTATGGGTGTGCTGCCTTTACAGTTTAAAGAAGGTGAGAGCCACGAATCATTAAACCTAACTGGCCAAGAGCAATTTGATATTGAAGGTTTGTACGATAAAACGAATGAAGTGAGCATTATTGCCACTAATGCTGAGGGCAAAAAAGTCAGCTTTAGTGCCGATGTACGTATAGATACCCCTAAAGAGTGGGATTACTACAAACACGGCGGCATTCTACAATACGTTTTACGTAATATGCTTGACTAATCATATACTTAAAACTAAAAAGCCTAGCAGTTGCTAGGCTTTTTTATGCACAAATAGTTCATCGCTTTTTACAAGCATATTATACTTGCCTAGTACCCACCTATACTTTGTATTTCTTTACTGCGTTGCTCTAATTTTTGCTTTGCCTTTTCGGCATCTTCAAACAGTTTTTGAATAGATTCAGCGTTGTAAACGGTTGGTGTAGGTGGCTGGATACTCTTTTTTGAAATGCTCGCACTGCTGCTTAAAATTGAAGTATCTTCTGCAGCTACAACCGTTACATCACGGGCATCAAGTGTTACCTCAATGCTTTTACCATCTTCATTAGGCGTATCAGAAAAATGCCATTGTCCGTTTTTATCTTGCCACTTATAAATTTTGCTACCTGGTTTAATTGTTGGCGCGTTGCTGTTTATACTTTGGGTAATTTTATCGCCTGCTTGCTTTGCACCTTGCACAGCCTGATTAAGCGTATTGGTAGATAACGCGACCATTTTTTCTTTAATTTTGTGCGATTCAGTACTAATTAACGAACTAGAAAGCCACGGCTGCCCATCTGGCTTTTTGAGATAAAATAATGAGATAACAGCAATGATCATGACTGATATTGCCAAGTAGGTGAAGTATTTCATAGCGTTCCTGCTTAAAAATGAATCCTTGAAAAACAAGTCTAATAAAAAATACTTAATCAGGCAATTTTTTTGCAATAAAAAACGCAACCTAAGTTGCGTTTAAATAGTTGTTTAGTATTCGCTTTTTTAAATACCGTCGCCGTCAATATGCAGCCCGCATTCGCGGTTTAAACCAAAAAAGCGCGTTTCTTCTTCGCTCATACCCGGCTCTAGTTTACGCGTAGTGTGCACATCACCCATCGACACATAACCTTGCTCCCATAACGGGTGGTAAGGTAAATCATGCTTAGTAAGGTATTGGTATACATCGCGGTTTGACCATTCAATAATTGGGTATACTTTTACCGTACCTCGGCTTATTTCGACAAATTGTTTGTCTGCTCGGGTCGATGATTGGTCACGGCGCAGGCCACTAAACCAGGTACCTGCACCTATTTCTTTTAATGCACGGGTCATTGGCTCAACTTTATTAAGCTGATTATATTGCTTAATACCGGCTTCGCCTTGTTCCCACAATTTACCGTACTTAGCTTCTTGCCACGCTGGGCTTAGCTCGGCTTTATACACTTTTAAATTAAGTGATAAACGCGTAGTCATTTGTTCAATAAACTGATACGTCTCTGGAAATAAATAACCTGTATCGGTTAATACCACAGGAATATCAGGACGCTGCGATGTTACTAAATGCAGCATTACCGCCGCTTGAATACCAAAACTTGATGATAAAAAAGCGGTATCCGGTAAGTGCTCTAGTGCCCATGCAACGCGCTGCTCCGCACTCATTGGTGCTAGTATGCCGTTTGCATCTGCAAGCAATGCCGCTTGGCTTTGCTTATCAAGCTGTAATATGTTTTTAAATTCACTCATGGTCAATTTTAAACCTCACCCACGCGCTGCGTGGGTATTTAATTTAAGCGTGAAAATCGGTTACTGATACTTTTACTTCTGCAACAATGCCTTTGCGAATTACAAAGTCACCAAAACATTCACCGTCGTTTCGCTCGCTTGCCCACTGGCCAATTAGCTTATCAAACGCGTCTAGGTAAGCATCTTCACCTACGTTTTCTAGGTACAGTTTTGGAATGCGTGTACCTTCTAAATTACCGCCTAGGTAAACGTTATATTTACCAGGGCCTTTACCTACTAAACCAGCTTCTGCAAGCATTGCGCGGCCACAACCGTTAGGGCAACCTACAACACGCATAATAATGCTGTCATCAGGTATGCCATGCTTAGCAAGTAGTGCTTCGGTTTTTTCAATTAAGCTGGGTAAGTAACGCTCAGCTTCGGCCATCGCAAGCGGGCACGTAGGTAATGCTACACACGCCATTGAGTTTTTACGTTGCCCAGTGTCTTTGTCATCAATAAGGCCATGGTTACGGGCAATTTCTTCAATGACTGCTTTTTGATCGGCAGGCACACCGGCAATAATTAAGTTTTGGTTAGCCGTCATGCGCATATCGCCTTGGTGCACTTCTGCAATTTTACGACAACCTGTTTTTAATGGCTTACCTGGGTAATCTAAAATACGGCCGCTTTGAATAAATAGCGTTAAATGGTGTTTACCATCAATGCCTTCTACCCAACCGATACGGTCGCCACGGTGAGTAAACTCATAAGGGCGACTTGGCGCAAAGCTTACACCAGCACGTTTTTCTACTTCCGCTTTAAATACATCTGTGCCAACGCGGTCTAGTGTGTATTTAGTTTTTGCATTTTTACGGTTTGAGCGGTTACCCCAATCGCGCTGCACTGATACAACGTGCTCAGCAATTTTCAGTGTGTGCTCAAGTGGTATAAAACCAAAGTCATCTGCTTTTCGCGGATACGTAGCCGTATCACCGTGAGTCATAGCAAGGCCACCACCTACGAGTACGTTAAAGCCCACAAGCTTGCCATCCTCTGCAATAGCGACAAAGTTTAAGTCGTTCGCATGCACATCAACTTCGTTGTTAGGCGGAATAGTGACCGTGGTTTTAAACTTACGCGGTAAGTAGTTAGAACCTAAAATTGGCTCTTCTGTGGTTTCTGCCTTTTCGCCATTTAACCAAATTTCAGCGTATGCTTTTGTTTTTGGTAATAAATGCTCAGAAATTTTTGCAGCCCACTCGTAAGCTTCTTGGTGCAGTTCTGACTCAACAGGGTTAGTCGTACATAGTACGTTACGGTTTACGTCACCTGCAGTTGCAATAGAGTCAATACCAACGCTATTTAGCATTTGGTGCATGCCTTTAATGTTTGGCTTTAATACACCATGAAATTGAAACGTTTGACGTGTTGTTAAACGAATACTGCCGTAGCTTGTTTTTTCATCGGCAAATTTATCAATTGCTAGCCATTGCTCTGGCTTGATAATACCGCCTGGCATACGTGCACGTAGCATTACATTGTGCAGCGGCTCTAGCTTTTGCTTTGCACGCTCTGGGCGTATATCGCGGTCATCTTGCTGGTACATACCGTGAAAACGTATAAGTTGAAAGTTATCGGCTGTAAAACCACCGGTAATTTCATCTTTTAAATCTTGCTCTATGGTGCCACGTAAAAAGTTACTTTCTCTTTTTAAACGTTCGTTATCAGAAAGTTTTACGTTTTTATCTTGTTCGCTCATTTTAAATCCTAAATTTGTTACAGTGACGGCTGCTAGCTGTTAATAAAATAAGAAACGTGATTAATACACGTCTTTCTGATAGCGGTTAGCGCTACGTAAGTCTTTTAAATATTGCTCGGCGTCTTCGTAGCTTTTACCGGTGTTTTCGCTGATGATATCAACTAAGGCATTGTGTACATCTTTTGCCATGCGGTTTGCATCGCCACACACATAAAAATGCGCACCCGCTTCTAGCCACTCAAAAATTTCTTTTGAGTTTTTGCGTAGTTTGTCTTGTACGTATACTTTTTCGGCTTGGTCACGGCTAAATGCAACGTCAACTTTGCTTAATAGGCCTGATTTTAAATAACCCTGAATTTCTACCTGGTACAAGAAGTCTTGTGTAAAGTGTGGGTTACCAAAAAATAGCCAATTTTTGCCTTGTGCTTCTCGCGAGTCACGCTCTTGTAAAAATGCACGGAATGGCGCAATACCGGTACCTGGGCCAACCATAATAATGGGGGTATTATCATCGCTAGGTAAGCGGAAGTTATCGTTATGCTCACTGAATACTTTAACTTTACACCCTTCTTCAGCACGACGCGCTAAATAACCAGAGCATCCCCCTAAATGTTCGCTGCCAAAGGCTTCAAACTCAACTAACCCTACCGTTAAGTGCACTTCTTCTTCAACCTCGCTTTGGCTTGAAGCGATTGAGTACAAGCGCGCTTGTAGTTTACGTAGGCAATCAACTAAGGTTTGTGCATCTATTTTTGCAGGATTTTGTGCCACTACATCAAAGATTTGACGGGGTTCAATGTATTCACGCATCGCAGCTTTATCTTCTACAAGCTTAAGTAGCTCAGGTGTGCCCGTTGCAACTGCGTATTTTTCTACAAAGCCTGGGTATGACTGAGTAAGCTCTAACTTTTCGATTAATGCATCGCGAATAGACAATGACTCTTCGCCCACTTTTACCTGTGCACTTGCATCGATTTGCGTGTGTGTTAGTAGCTCATCTACACGCGCTTCGTCATTTAAAAAGTACACACCTAATGAGTCACCAGGTAAGTAGGTAATGTCTGAGCCTTCAAGCGAAATCTCAACATGGCGAACATCTTTAGTAGAATCACGCCCTGTAATTTTTTGTACGGTAACAAGCTCTGCCGCAAATGGATTTTGCTTAGTGTATTGGCTTGCTGCCGCTGTTGGCGCACCAAATGGCATAGAAACGACTTGCCCGCCTACTGCGTCTTGCTGTGCTTTTAAATCAGGTTCGAATGCATCAAGTGCACCCGTGATCCACGTGGCTGCTTCGTCATCATAATCAACATCTAGGTCGGCACGTTGGAAAATAGTTTCTGCGCCAAGTTTGTTTAAACGCTCTTCAAAGTCTTTTGCTGTTTGACAGAAAAACTCATAGCTAGAATCACCTAAACCAAGTACGGCGACTTTAACACCATCAAGCTTAGGTGCTTTTTTGGTGGTTAAAAACTCATACAATGTTTCAGCGTCTTCAGGTGGTTCCCCCTCACCGTAGGTAGATACAACAACGGTTAAAAACTTTTCTTTTTTCAGGGCTGTAGGTTTGTAGTCAGACATGCTCACAAGTTTTACAGCTAAACCGCGCGACTCTGCTTGCTCTTTAAGCTTAGTCGCCACACCTTTTGCATTACCCGTTTGTGAGCCATACAAAATAGTTAACGGTGCAGCATCGCCTGCAGCGGCCGTAGGCGTTTGCCCACCAAGAGCTGACGCGTTTGCATTTGCTGCTAAGTAACCACTTACCCACGCCTGCTGAATCGGATTAAGTTCTGCCACTAAGCCTTGCAGCTTTTGTACTTGCTCTTGCGATAGCGGGCTTGCCGCTGCGTTAAGTTGACCTAACAACATGAATTTGTTCCCCATAACCCTGAAAATTACATACAGCCCACGTTATGCGCTGTTCAAAATGAGTTTTACCCCACCCAGAGTAACTCTGCTGAGGTTTTATTAGTGTGCAGGATAGCGGGCTATGCGGTGAGAAAAAAAGAATAGAATCTGCTTTGTTATTCCATTTAGTTATTAATTTATATTAAGACCTTCAAAAACAGCTTAAAGGCTTATTATTGCTATTTTATTAATTTTTCATTTAACAATTTTGTAACCTAACGCAGATAGTGTATGTTATTTACTCAACTATAAAAATAGGAACAATCATGTCACACGGGACATATAAAAATAAACTACTTACTACGGCATTACTCATTGCCGCCACCCCAGCAATGGCCAATATCACAAATGGCGGCTTTGAGCAGTGGACAGGCAATGCGCCTGATGCATGGACCACCATTGATAGCGGCATTAATGTATCGCGCTCGACCAGTATCATAAATAACGCAAACAGCGCAGCAGCTGTTAACGTAACCACCGGCTCGCAAAGCAATACCGACTTATTACAACAAGTCAGTGTGGAGGCTGGCAAAACATATGATTTCTCCGTGGATGTATATCACACTGAAGGAAATATAAGAGCTCGCCTTTATGTAGATGGTTACCAAGGGTACTCTAACCAAGCGCAAACTAACCAGTGGCAAACAATTAGCCATAGCTATACGCCAAGCAGTAACAAAACCATTAATGTGGGTTTACGGTTTTACGATATGAGCGGCTTTGACGGCAATGAAACCGTTTATGTAGATAACTTTTTGCCTAATACAGACGGTGGCGCTTCAGGCAGCTGTAACGACCATAGCCTTACCTTAACACTTAATACCGATAACTACGGCAGCGAAACCAGCTGGGTGATTAATAACAGCCAAGGTAGCGGTATCGCAAACGGCAGTGGCTACGCCTCAAATACGCAATACAACGAGCAACTTTGTTTAACTGATGGTACTTACTCTTTAGTTATGAGCGACAGTTATGGCGACGGTATGTGCTGTAATGTTGGTAACGGTAGCTATAGCCTAACTTATGGCTCTACAGAGCTTGCAAGCGGTGCAAGCTTTAGCAGCACTGATAGCACCACGTTTGAGTTAGGCAGTGGCTCTGGCGGTGATACTGGTGGCGGCACTAACCCAACACCCACAGGTTACTACGTAACAACTCAGGGTTTATCAGGCTATGCATTAAAAACTGAGCTTTATAACATTATCAAAAATCACAGCTCGCAAGGTTACTCAGCTATTTGGAATTTTTACGACTCCTCAGCACGCGATAAATACTTTGAAAACGATAACAGTATTTTAGATATGTATAGTGAAAAGCCAAATGGTAGCGACAGCTATACCTATACCGCGGTGAGCGATCAGTGTGGTACTTATAACAGTGAAGCCGATTGCTATAACCGTGAGCATTCATTCCCTAAAAGCTGGTTTGGTGGCACTGTTGAACCAATGAATTCAGACGTGCACCACATCTACGCTACCGATGGGTATGTTAATTCAAAACGCAGTAACTTCCCGTTTGGTGAAGTAGCAAGCGCAACGTTCACATCAACAAATGGCAGTAAATTAGGCAGTGCCACTAGTTCATTAAATTACGCAGGAACGGTTTTTGAACCCATTGATGAATTTAAAGGCGACTTTGCACGCGCATACTTTTACATGGCAACTCGCTATGAGAACGTAATTGGCTCGTGGCAAAACAACACAACAGCCAGTAATGCAGTCCTTAACGGTACTAGTAATCAAGTATTCGAGAGTTGGGTGGTAGCTATGCTACTAAACTGGCATAACGCCGACCCTGTTAGCCAAATGGAGCTTGACCGAAACCAAGCAGCTTTTGAGTTTCAGGGGAATCGCAACCCATATATCGATCACCCTGAATTTGTTGAGATGATTTGGTAATAACTTTTAGCCCCAGCACTAACTGGGGCTTTTTAATAACTGTACTTTTTGTTTGGCAATAAGTGACGCTACATATTGCTTTTCTAAATCCCACGGATGACGCTTCCAGCCTTTAAAACCAAACCCGATAATATGCACCTGTGCTTGCTGCTTTAAAAAGTACTCAATGGCTAACGTTCCCGAACTGGGTGTTATAGCTCTAAAAGCAGGTTTACCAAACGTATATAAGTGTTTTAATAATGCTGTTTTATCGTGCTGGGCGATGCGGCTCACGTTGGCGTGCGGGCTATATTTGCGCATTATTTCATCACCATGGTCAATACAGCCCCTGCGGTTAATTAGCTTATAAAAAGGTTGGGTAAATAAGCTAGGTTTTGGGTCGGTGATCATGACATTTTTCAGCTGCGTTATATCTATACCTGGAAACGCTGCGCAAAGCATTGCGCCTTGCTTACCTCTTCCTACTAGCCATAAATCAGTACATTTTTGGTCTAAGTTTGCAGGCATATTTGCACACATATTAAAGCGCACCACTCTATCAAAGCTGCTTAAGGCTTTACTTACATCCTTTTCGACGGGACCATTACCTATAATCAACACTGTTTGCTTAGTCATTTTACACTCCTTGTACCTTTAATAGCGCATACTAACGTGCCCGCTATTCTTTACCAGCAAACTTATATAAAACTTTTTTCAGCCACTCTACTGTGCGGTAAATTAGCAGGCACTACTTTTGATTTAAGGCCTGCTCTGCACGCGCTATTGATTCGTAGCGCTTGCCTGTAATTTTTATCAGCCATACTTTATCTGTAAAGGTGCGGCTTAAATACACTGTTTGCCCATTTGGGATTTGCGGCATAAAAGAAGAAATAGATTCCCACTTGCCGCCAATCTGCTCTTTTAACTTCAGGCTGGCGTTAAAGTGCGTTCCCTCTGCGTTTGGCTTTACTTCAAGCGCCGTCATTTGAGTATCATCACCAATTTCTATCATTGCACTTTTATTTAATAGCGTGAGTAGCTGAGGCTGATGCGTGGGGCTTAGGTTTTTTAAAGCCTGTTCTATTTTACTATCTACCGTAATCTCATTCTGTAATTTATAAATACTGGCTTTAATTGCAAAAACAGGCTCTGCGTAACTAGAGTTTGTAAAAAACAGTGAACTGATAAGCACTAAAATAGCACTAGTGAATTTATTAGACATATTATATCTCCTTATTAAAATCGAATTGAGCATACCTTATATTTTGTTAAAGTGAACATAAGCTATTAATATTCATAATATTCTTTATATTAATAAGCATGAATATGCGCTTTTAGGCTATTTATAAATACAAATTTTAGCGATAATAAAACGCTTAACTAATTAAATAAGAGCAAAGGGTATGCAAGCATTAGGAATGGAGTTGAAGCGCCTTAGAGCAGATAAAAAGTGGACGCAAGCTTATGCAGCCCGTGAAATTGGAATTCAACAGTCGTACCTTTCAAAGCTTGAAAATGGACAGTTTATCCCTTCAGCTGAGGTGATTGAAAAGCTTAAACTTTGCTATGGCCAAACCTGTTTTGACAAATGCCTACCTATAAATTCAGCTAAACATACGCCTTCAAACATCACTTTAATTATGAGCCTGACTTTATTTATGTGCGGGCTGATAGCGTGGTTATGTGCAACATATGAAATTTTTTATCCACAAACCTACTTCACCTATCAAGCAAAGTTAGATGACTTTTTAGCATTTAATATCACTCAGCAATACCAAGGCGAGCGCTTTATAGAGGGAGATGTGACCTATCAAATTGTAGGAGAAAGGCAGGTTAGTCGTATCGAGAACCGCTTCATAGTGGTAGGCTCTGCCGTGTGCATAGTAATATCTTTTGTTATAGCCCTGCTTTCACAAAGACACAGGTTTATTAATTTAAAACCCCGATAGTGCGTTGTAAGCAATTTTAACGTCAGCAGTGACTGTTCCCCCCTCAATTCAGCTTACTATTAATGCAGGTTGGTATTTAGACTATTGCGTATTAATGGCTCTTTTATTCTAAGAAATGCCCTAGGCTCAGGCCAAACTGCGGTGCTCATATTCACTTTGAGCAGCTTACAGCTAAAAACTTACCGCTTATCGCTTCTTTCTTTACACACAAAAAGCCCCGGCTAATGCCAGGGCTTTTTACAAAACTTACTTAATTTAAAAATTAAGCTTGTTTTGGACTAGAAACAACGTCTACTAAAGTCCAAGATTTATTCTTAGAAATTGGCGCGCATTCACGGATAGTAACTACGTCACCCGCTTTTGCTGTGTTGTTTTCGTCATGTACGTGTAGCTTAGTAGTACGTTTGATGAATTTCCCATAGATTGGGTGCTTCACGTAACGTGCGATAGCAACAGTGAAAGATTTTTCCATCTTGTCGCTTACTACACGGCCTTGAAGAGTACGAATTTTATCGCTCATTATTGACCTGCCTTCTGGTTAATAATTGTTTTTACACGCGCGATATCGCGACGTACTGTTCTTAGCGTGTGTGTCTGAGCTAACTGACCAGTGCTTGCTTGCATGCGCAGGTTAAACTGCTCACGAAGAAGTCCTAGAAGTTCAGCATTTAGCTCTTCTACGCTTTTGTCTTTTAGTTCGCTTGCTTTCATCACATTACCGTCCGAGTTACGAAAGTTGTTTTGAATGGCAGTTTACGAGCTGCAAGGTCAAATGCTTCACGAGCAAGCTCTTCAGAAACACCTTCCATTTCGTAAAGTACTTTACCAGGCTGAATTTCAGCAACCCAATATTCAACAGAACCTTTACCTTTACCCATACGAACTTCAAGAGGCTTTTCTGTGATCGGCTTGTCAGGGAAGACACGGATCCAGATTTTACCTTGACGTTTCACGTGACGCGTCATAGCACGACGAGCTGCTTCGATTTGACGAGCAGTCATGCGGCCACGACCAGTAGCTTTCAAACCGAAAGTACCGAAGCTTACTTTGTTACCGTTTTGCGCTAAACCGCGGTTGCGGCCTTTGTGCATTTTACGGAATTTTGTACGTTTTGGCTGTAACATTACTCGCTACCTCTACTTAGCACTTTTTTTGGCTTTCTTTGGTGCGCGTTTAGCTGGCTTCTCTTGCTCTTGTACTAGTGGTAAACCACCAATAACTTCGCCTTTGAAGATCCAAACTTTAACACCAATGATACCATAAGTGGTTAAGGCTTCAGAAGTTGCGTAGTCGATATCAGCACGAAGAGTATGTAGAGGTACACGACCTTCACGATACCATTCTGAACGTGCGATTTCTGCGCCGCCAAGACGACCGCTAACTTCAACTTTGATCCCTTTAGAACCGATGCGCATTGCATTTTGTACCGAACGCTTCATAGCGCGACGGAACATAACACGACGCTCTAGTTGAGAGGCAATGCCGTCTGCAACTAATTGTGCATCTAATTCTGGTTTACGTACTTCAGAAATATTAATCTGAGCAGGTACACCAGCAATCTTAGTTACCGCTTGACGTAATTTTTCTACGTCTTCGCCTTTTTTACCGATAACAACACCCGGACGAGCCGTATGAATTGTTACACGGATAGATTTAGCTGGACGCTCAATAACGATTTTAGACACAGAAGCCGCTTTTAATTCCTTAGTAAGGAAAGTACGTACTTTGTGATCGCCAAAAAGCTGATCAGAGAAATCTTTAGAACTCGCGTACCAGGTAGAAACCCAAGGTTTAGATATACCTAGGCGAATACCAGTAGGATGAACTTTTTGTCCCATTACTTATACTCCTAGCTATCTGAAACCACAACAGTGATGTGGCTTGTACGCTTAAGGATGCGGTCTGCGCGTCCTTTAGCACGTGGCATAATACGTTTCATTGTAGGACCATCGTCCACAAAAATCGTAGCTACACGAAGCTCATCAATGTCAGCACCTTCGTTATGCTCTGCGTTAGCAATAGCAGACTCAAGTACTTTTTTAACTAATACAGCCGCTTTCTTAGGGCTGTACGCCAGGATTTCTAGAGCGCGATCGACAGGTAATCCGCGGATCTGATCTGCAACTAGACGTGCTTTTTGCGCCGAACCAGAGGCGAATTTATGTTTAGCTAATGCTTGCATTTATCATTCCCCTCTTAACGTTTCTTCGCTTTCTTATCCGCAGCATGGCCGCGGTAAGTGCGAGTTGGTGCAAATTCACCCAGTTTGTGACCGATCATTTCGTCTGTGATAAACACAGGAACGTGCTGACGACCATTATGGACAGCGATGGTCAATCCGATCATGTTAGGTATGATCATTGAACGACGGCTCCAAGTTTTAATTGGCTTCTTGTCACCGCTTTCCAACGCTTTCTCTACCTTCTTCAGCAAGTGTAGGTCTATAAATGGACCCTTCTTGAGAGAACGTGGCATGGCTATTCCTCAACTATTATTTAGTACGACGACGTACGATGAATTTATCAGTACGCTTGTTCTTACGTGTCTTAGCACCTTTAGTCGGCTTACCCCATGGAGACACAGGATGACGACCACCAGATGTACGACCTTCACCACCACCGTGTGGGTGATCTACCGGGTTCATGGCAACACCACGAACTGTCGGACGGATACCACGCCAGCGATTTGCACCTGCTTTACCAAGTGAACGAAGCATATGCTCAGCATTGCCTACTTCACCAAGTGTTGCACGACAATCAGATTGTACTTTACGAACTTCGCCAGAACGAAGACGTAATGTTACGTATTGACCATCACGCGCAAGGATTTGAACGTATGCACCAGCAGAACGTGCAATTTGAGCACCTTTACCTGGTTTTAATTCTACGTTGTGAACAGTCGAACCTACAGGCATATTACGCATAGGTAATGCATTACCAGTTTTAATTGGTGCATCAACACCAGACTGGATTGCATCGCCAGCTTTTAAGCCTTTTGGTGCGATAATGTAACGACGCTCACCGTCTGCATATAATACAAGAGCGATGTTTGCGCTACGATTTGGATCATATTCTAAACGCTCAACAGTAGCAGGAATGCCATCTTTAGTACGTTTAAAATCGATTACACGGTAATGATGCTTATGACCACCACCAATGTGACGAACCGTAATACGACCGTTGTTATTACGACCACCTGATTTAGAGTTTTTCTCTAAAAGTGGAGCGTAAGGTTTACCCTTATGTAAATCTGGGTTAACCACTTTAACTAGGTGACGACGACCCGCAGAAGTTGGTTTACACTTTTGAAGTGCCATAATTCTAACTCCCCTTATTACTCGGCGCCGCCGACAAAGTCTAGCTCGCTACCTTCTTTAAGAGTAACGTAAGCTTTCTTCCAGTCGCTACGACGACCGAAACGCATGCCAGTACGTTTTGTTTTACCCTTAACGTTAAGTGTGCGAACACCCGTTACTTCTACTTCAAAAAGCTTCTCAACTGCCGCTTTAATTTCAGCTTTAGTTGCGTCATTTGTTACTTTAAAAACAATCGTGTTGTTTTCTTCAGCAGCAATTGTGCTTTTTTCAGAGATATGTGGAGCAAGGATCACTTTTAAAAGACGTTCTTCACGGATCATGCTAGCGCCTCCTCAAGTTGCTTAACAGCAGCAGCTGTAATAAGTACCTTGTCGAAAGCAATTAAGCTTACAGGATCGATACCAGCTACATCACGCGTGTCAACCTTGTACAGGTTACGTGCCGATAAGAAAAGATTTTCATCTACTTCTTCAGTCACGATAAGAACATCTTTAAGCTCAAGTTCTTTGAGCTTAGAAACTAGTTCTTTAGTTTTTGGTGCTTCTAAACCAAAGCTTTCAACAACGATTAAACGCTCTTGACGAACTAATTCAGATAAGATGCTTTTGATCGCACCGCGGTACATTTTACGGTTTACTTTTTGGCTGTGGTCTTGTGGTTTAGCTGCGAAGCTAACGCCACCTGAACGCCAAATTGGACTACGGATTGTACCAGCACGTGCACGGCCAGTACCTTTTTGAGCCCATGGTTTTTTACCACCACCGCTTACTTCAGAACGTGTCTTCTGAGCACGAGTACCTTGACGAGCACCTGCTGCGTATGCAACAACTACTTGGTGTACTAATGCTTCGTTAAACTCACGTCCAAAAGTAGCTTCAGAAACTTCAAGAGCGCCAGAAGCGTCTTTAATTGCTAATTCCATCACTAAATCTCCAGGACTTATGCTTTAACAGCTGGTTTAACGATAACGTCACCGCCGATAGCGCCAGGTACTGCACCTTTAACTAAAAGCAAGTTACGCTCAGCGTCAACGCGAACTAGTTCTAAGTTTTGAGTCGTTACACGCTCAGCACCCATATGACCGGCCATTTTCTTACCTTTAAACACCTTACCAGGTGATTGGTTTTGACCGATTGAACCAGGAGCACGGTGAGATAGAGAGTTACCATGTGTAGCGTCTTGCATGCTGAAATTCCAGCGCTTAACACCACCTTGGAAACCTTTACCTTTAGAAGTACCGGTTACGTCAACTTTGTTGATTTCGTTGAATAATTCAACAGTAAGCTCAGCGCCTACTTCAAAATCGCCTTCACCACCATTTAGGCGGAATTCCCACAGACCGCGACCCGCTTCAACACCAGCTTTAGCGAAATGACCCGCTGCTGCTTTGTTTACACGGCTTGCTTTTTTAGTGCCTGCGGTTACTTGAAGCGCGTTATAACCGTCTGTTGCGTCAGATTTGATCTGAGCAATGCGGTTAGGAGTCGCTTCGATAACTGTCACAGGGATAGATACACCATCTTCAGTGAAGATACGTGTCATACCCACTTTACGACCGACTAGACCTAATGCCATTTTCCTATAACCTCTCTAATCTTTCGATTAACCCAGGCTGATTTGAACATCAACACCAGCAGCAAGATCTAAACGCATTAATGCGTCAACAGTCTTGTCAGTTGGTTCTACGATGTCGATCAGACGTTTATGGGTGCGGATCTCGTACTGATCACGCGCATCTTTGTTTACGTGCGGTGAAGTTAGTACAGTAAAACGTTCAAAGCGTGTAGGTAGTGGGATTGGACCACGTACTTGTGCGCCTGTGCGTTTCGCAGTTTCCACGATTTCCGCCGTTGATTGGTCAATCAAACGGTGGTCAAAAGCTTTTAGGCGAATACGAATGCGTTGATTTGACATTCTTAAACCTCAATATAAAGAGCATTTAAAGAGCATAAAAAAACGACCGAAACAATCTTAATAATTAAGATGCCGGTTGTTAATTTATATCTACGATGAGTTCCAAATCGGAACTCCTGTTTATTAGCTTGAAATCCAAGCTTAATTTATCCCTTCAAGTTCCAGAGGAATCTTGAAAGCCTGCGTATTATAGTGATATTGGTGATAAATGCAACAACTAATTGCAATTTAATTACGGGGGCAAAGCTGTGCGAATAACCGCCGCCAGTTATTTATAGCTATAATTGAATTGCTCGGCACCGAATCAGTCCTAAGCTTATAATTTAACCGATTACGCAAATTACAGGATTTTATAGATATTATGGTATCCTATGCGCTAATTTTGCTTTTAATACTCTCAATATGGTGAGTCGATGCGTTTATTAAATTATTGTTTGAATTTTCTTACTAGCTGCGTAAGCCGTGTTTTGGTAAAAAGTAAGGTCCTTCCCCAAAGCCCAATAGAACAATATGACCTAAATCCGGAGCATCCTACTTTTTATATAGTTCGGTTAAATTCGCGCTTCGATTTAGCTGCCCTTACTAATGTATGTAAAAAGCATGGCTTGCCTAACCCATGCGACTATCAGACTCTAGGAAACCAAGAGCTTGAACGTTTTATAGGTATTAAAAACCCACCACCGTTATTTGGCGATACCGCCAAGCCGACTGCGGCCCTGTCTCAGGGTAAACAAATAATTGAACATTTACTAAATAGCGGCCAAAAGAATGTACAGGTGGTGCCAGTCACTATTTTATGGGGACGCGACCCAGGTAAAGAAAAGCCGGGAATTCGTACCTTAATTACCCACTCGCTTACGCCTAGCTGGTTTAGAAAGTTTTTTGTTGTGCTTTTTTCTGGGCGCGATAATTTTATTCGCTTTAGCCAACCGCTCGATTTATCACTTATTGTGAATGAAAAAGCCGATGTTAACGAGCTACCACAAAAACTATTGCGTGTTGCTCGTGTGCACTTTAAGCGTCAAAAACTGGCCGCTACCGGCCCTAAAATGCCCTCGCGTGAGCAATTATTTAACTCACTTTTAGCTTCACCTACTATAAAAAAAGCGATTCAAGATGAAGCAAAGTCAAAAGGGATAAGTCAAGCAGAAGCACGCCAAAACGCGTTAAAACTACTAGATGAAATAGCGGCTAATTATTCTGAGGCGATGATACGCGTAGGCGACAGAATTTTAACCTGGCTATGGACTAAGCTCTACAACGGTATAGATATAAAGTACACCGAGCAAATCCATGAGCTTACTAATAAAGGTCACGAGATAATCTATATGCCGTGCCATCGTAGCCACATGGATTATTTGTTACTTACCTATGCTATATACCACCAAGGTTTGGTGCCGCCGCATATTGCCGCGGGTATTAATCTTAACTTTTTCCCTGCCGGCGGTATTTTTCGTCGTTCAGGGGCATTTTTTATTCGCCGCTCGTTTGCCGGTAATAAACTTTACTCTGCCGTATTTAAAGAATATTTAAGCCAGCTATTTATTAAAGGCTACTCAGTTAAGTTTTACACTGAGGGTGGGCGCAGCCGCACTGGCCGATTACTACCGCCAAAAACCGGTATGCTTGCGATGACGTTGCAAGCCATGCTACGCGGCATAGATCGCCCTGTATCTATTGTGCCGGTATACATTGGCTACGAACATGTGATGGAAATTAATACTTATTTAAAAGAGCTTGCCGGTAAAGATAAAAAAGGCGAGTCAGTTTTTGGTATTTTTAAAGCCATTAAAAACCTTAAAAACTATGGCCGTGGTTACCTAAATTTTGGCGACCCTATTTCTATCAACCAATACTTAAACGATAACCAACCTGATTGGCGCGATGCTGTACATCCAACTGATGTACAAAAGCCACAATGGCTAGGTCCACAAGTGGCGGCGCTTGCCGACCAAGTAATGGTAAAAATTAATAATGCTGCAGCTCTTAATGCTGTGAATTTACTGGCTATGATTTTGCTAGTTAACGACAAGCACGCACTAAGTAAACCTAAGCTATTAGCACAGCTTGATTTTTACCTGCGCTTACAACGCGATGCAAGCTATAGTAATAAAGTAACGGCACCCGATGAAACACCAGAGCAGCTATTAACACACGCTATTAAGCTTAATAAGTTTGATGTTATTAGCGATGAATTTGGTGAAATTATTGCAATTAACGATAAAGAAAAAACTTTATTTAACTATTACCGTAATAATATTTTGCACTTATTTGCCGTGCCAAGCCTGATTGCTTTGCACTTATTTAAGCAACACAGTAGTACGGTTGAGCAATGCCAAAAGCTTGTTTCTGCTTTTTACCCTTTATTTGCCAAAGAGTGGTATTTACAGCCACTTGATGAAAACTACATTACGCGTATTTTGGCCAACTTTAGCGATCAAAACTTAATTGAGCTTGATGGCGATACTATTCATGTAACTAACACGAATGATTCGTTAGCCAAGCTTGAAATGCTAGGAAGGTCGCTTAGCTTTACGTTGCAACGCTACGCTATTGTTGTGGGCTTTATTCAAACCAGTAACGGTATTGAAAAGGCTGAGCTTGAGCGAGAAAGCCAAGTGCTGGCAAACCGTTTGGGCACCTTGCATGGTATAAAAACACCAGAGTTTTTTGATAAAAAAGTGCTGGTAAGCTTTATAGACAATTTACGCGGTGAGCTGTTAATTACCGATGGTGAGAATGGTATTCACGGCAGCACACAGCTGTGCGAAATATACATGTACTTAAAAACCTTGCTACCGGCTCGTATATGGCAATCGGTTAGCGACATAGTGCAAGATCAATGTAACTAACGCTAAACATATTAACTAAATACCATTAAAAAGCCTCAATATTCAAAATATTGAGGCTTTTTTTGTAAGTTTCGTTATTTAACCTAAGCGCTCACAGCGCACTATAAATAATAGTAAATAGCGTTATTAACTTAGCGCTGGCGCATCACCCCTTCTTGAATAGTTGATGCGACTAAATTGCCTTGGCGGTCAAAAAACTGGCCTCTCACTAAGCCTCGCCCAGAGCTAGCGCTTGGGCTGTCTATGGTGTATAAAATCCAATCGTCCATTCTAAATGGGCGGTGGAACCACATCGCATGGTCAATCGTTGCCACCTGCATATTTGGCTGCATAAACGATACGCCATGCGGCTGTAATGCAGTAGGTAAAAACTCAAAGTCAGAGGCATACGCTAATAAGTAATTATGAATGCGTTGGTCATCTGGCATATCGCCATTGGCTTTAATCCAAATATGTTTTACTGGTTCAATAACCTCAGGTTTAAACGGATTATGAAAAGTCACCGGGCGCATTTCAATGGGCATTTCCCGTATAAATTTATTACGAATAGCCTCGGGTATGTGATGGGCGTTTTCTTGGTAAAACTCAAGCGATGAGCGCAGTTCTTCAGGGGGCGGTACATTAGGCATAGTTGCTTGATGCGATAAGCCGTCTTCTTCCCCTTGAAACGATGCGGTCATATAAAAAATCGGTTTACCATATTGAATGGCGCTCACACGTCGAGTACTAAAACTTTTACCATCGCGTATAGTTTCTACATCATAAACAATCGGCTTTGCCGCATCGCCAGGGCGTAAAAAGTAAGAGTGTAATGAATGAACAACGCGTCCTTTTGGTAGTGTTTCTTTTGCTGCAGATAATGCCTGCCCCATAACTTGACCACCAAATACCGCTCTAAACCCTAAATCCTGGCTTTGACCGCGATATAAACCCTGTTCAATTTCTTCAAGTGACAATAACGACAATAAATCATCTAATACTTGGCTCATTTGCTGTTCTCTCAATCCCCAGATAAGTTAATGATACTATACAATACATGTATGTAAATCTAACTAAATGAGTAAGGCTATGAATTATTGGCTATTTAAAACTGAGCCCGATGCTTTTTCGATTGATGATTTAAAAAAAGCGCCACTGCAAACCACCTTGTGGGAAGGTGTGCGTAATTACCAAGCACGTAACTTTATGCGCGATGATATAAAACTAGGAGACTTAGTATTCATTTATCACTCTAGTTGTAAACACGTAGGCGTTGTGGGTATAGCAACCGTTACTAAAGAATCTTATCCCGATCCAACCCAGTTTGATTTAAATAGCGATTATTACGATGCAAAAGCGACGCCCGATAACCCTCGCTGGTTTGCTGTTGAGGTAACCTATAAATGCCATTTAAATAAACGGGTTAGTTTAAAAGACATTAAAGCTAACGAGGCAATTAACGAACTAGCCCTTAAAAAGGCGGGCCGACTGTCGGTAATGCCAGTCACTCAAAACGATTGGGAGCAAATAATAGCTATGAGCAATTAGCCATAACAATACCCGAACGTTTAAGAGGGTAGTTTTGACTATGTTTGACCTCATTTAGCCGTGTTTGATACGATCCCCCGCGAGTTATAATTGGGGGATTAATGAAACTACTGTATTGGTTAGATGAATGGTTAACGCTTTGCCGTGATGAACAACAAACTAGGCTGCCCATGTCTGGCAGTGACCTACTCGGCGATGTGTACGTAAAATACGAATTTGTTGATTTAAATAAGCCCCTGCTTTTTACTTTCTCACCCGCGGGCACCAACCTCAAAGAACACGATCTAACCGATGACTTTGCCCCTTGGGGCTATCACTTAGCGCAAAAACAAAATGTTAATATTATTGCGTTTCAGCATTTAGGCAAAAGTAATTGGTTTAGAAGCCGTAATTTAATTTTCTTTTTAGAGCAGTTATCGACACTACTTAGCCCATTCAAGAGCCGATTAGGCTATGGCCTTAGCCGCGGTGGTTTTGCTGTGGGTGCATTTGCTAAATTATTAAAGCTTGATCAAGTACTATTTTTTCACCCAGTTAGCACCAAAAACACTGAAATAGTGCCGTGGGATAACCGCTCAAGCACTGAGCTTGCGCAGCAGTTTGATTGGCAAAGTGAATATAACGATGTTGATTTAGGCCATGCTAAGGGTTACATAATTTATGACCCCACCAATAAAATAGACCGCTTACATGCAAAACGATACCCTCAACTTACTCATTTACGTGTATTTGGTATGGGGCACGGCACTCATGCCAGCTACCTCACTAAGTTTGGCTTTTACAAACAAGTAGCCGTTGATTTTATTCGCCACCAGCAAATTGATATAGCGCAGTTTCGTTTGCAAACTAAAACCTTGCGACTAAAGGAGGAGTATTACCAAAGCCTAAATAAAGCAAACGCGAGCTCGCCTCACCGCTTGGCGTTATTAAGTACGGCACATCAAATTTTAGCAGATGAAAAAGAAGAGCATGTGCAAGAGCATCAGGCCAAAATAGATATTCAGCCACTGATTGACGTGGCTCTTAAACATCAAGATGAACACCCAAATGATGCTATTCAGTTATTAGAAGTTGCTCAACAAATCGTGCCGGATGACCCGCTGGTTGAGCACAAACTCAAACAGCTAGAATAGGCCTACGATGGTTTATTCTTCTTTCTTTTTTTATGCCCCTGCTTGGGCACAATAGTAAAATACATAAAAAGCCCCAACCACGAAAAAATAATTACGCCTAATAACCAACCATTTTTTTCGTGGCCTTGGGTACGCTTACTATTAACCACAATTACCACGGGTAAAATATAAGCACTTAAAATAATTATTAAAAATACTACTTCATTCATTATTTAATCTAGGCCTTGGTTATTTTGCCAAGCTTTGCCAATCAACTTCATTTGTTAGCACACGCTCAAGAGCAATATAATGAAGTATATCGCCTGCATTTACTTTGTAATCAAGCGGTGGGTTTAAATCCATATTTTGCGCGCTTAAATTGTGCGCTACCCCTAACAAAATCGCATTATAGTCATGCTTAAAATGGTGAAACAAAGTACCAAACTCCATTTCATCACACCCACTAGGAATAGCTAAACTAAACTGCGTGTCGCCATGTAACGTAGATAATAGCTCTTCTTGTACACGGCTAGAACCAGGGTCTTGCATTGAGCGCACTAAAATCTCAGCCGACTTAGCACTGCTACATTCCACATTTTGGCAGTGCTCTAGTAGCATATCGACCTTAGTTTCATCTAAGAAATGCGCACTAATGTGACATTCACTTTTGACTAAGCGGCTAATACGCAATGCTGTTGTAAATGTTTGGTTGTCATCTTGCCCATCAATAATAATTTTGTCGGCACGATTTATAGCAACACGTTCAAGTTCTTCTAAATCGGTAAAACTGGTAAGGCGGGCAAAGTCGACATTTTCGTTGGTTAAAAATGGGTGCTCCATTTGCTCAGTTACCGCCAATAAAATACGGCGATCAGTACGTTTAGTATCGGCAAGAATATAATCAATCATTTTTTTTGTTCGGGTATCGTGCCAGCCAAAAATAATAATATGGTTGTTACTGTGAGCAAAGTTTTTATCACCAGTCATAGCGCGCCTAATTAAGTAAGTCACTGTTTGCCCTGTTTTTCCTAACAGAACGCCAAATAAAGCTAATCCAAACGGAATTTGTATTAATGCCACCACCCAACGACCTAGCTCGCTAGTTGGACTAAAATCGCCATAACCCACAGTTGAAGTAGTGACTGTATAGTAGTAAAAGTAGGTTGCAAACGAAGTAAGCGCTTGCTCATTTGCAATGAGCAGTAGCCCCCAAGTCACTAACATATGAGCAAGTATTGCGAGCATCACCGCTTGCCAACTCAGCTGATCGATATGAGCACGAAGAAGTAGCGTTAGCCTCTTAAATATTCCCAGCATAATACAAATTTTTGTTAGTAAATTATCTATAAACAGTACGTTACTGTAAGCCATGCATTTAAGCAACGTTTAAGCTTTTAAGTAAGATCTGTAAACCGCTGTAGATTACAGCTTTCCCACCCTAGAAAATAAGCAGACCCTACAAATATAAGACTAAATGTGGGTTTGCTAATACCTTCATAGCATGATTAATTATAAGAGGACGAAAAAACATACAGACACATTATGCTTAATAAAATTGCCACACCGTTTACCAAATTAGTAGAGCGCTACTTACCCGACCCTTTTATATTTGTAATATTGCTAAGCATTATTACCTTGCTAGGGGCATGCCTATTTACTCCTGCCACAAGTATTGAAGTTATCAACGCATGGGGTAATGGTTTTTGGAACCTACTAAGCTTTGCTATGCAAATGCTGTTAGTGCTAATCACAGGCTATATGCTGGCAAGTACATCGCCTGTAAGTAAACTATTAGAAAAACTAGCTACACTTGCCAATACTCCGCCAAAAGCAATAATTTTAGTCACGCTTATTTCGTTATTAGCAAGTTGGTTAAATTGGGGGTTTGGCTTAGTGATTGGCGCTTTATTTGCTAAAGCCATTGCTAAGCAAACCAAGGTTGATTACAGGCTGTTAGTCGCCAGTGCCTATTCGGGTTTCGTAGTATGGCATGGCGGTTTAGCCGGCTCTATACCGCTCACTATAGCCACGCAAGGCCACTTTTCACAAAGTAGCATTGGTATAATTGGTACTGAACAAACCCTGTTTGCTGGTTTTAACATAGCCATACTCATTGGCTTATTTATCATTATGCCGCTGGTTAACCGCTACATGCTACCCAGTAATAAAAACAGCGTGTATGTAGACCCTGCGCTAATAAAAGAGATCCCCGCTAATAATGAAAATGTAACCCGCCCTGCTCAACATTTAGAACACAGTAAACTGCTAGGCATAGCAATTGGCTTGCTCGGTCTGTGTTATTTGGCGTATTACTTTGTAATTGCAGGCGGTAGCTTAAATCTTAATAGCGTTATAGCAGTGTTTTTGTTTTTAGCCATTACATTACACCAAACACCCCATAACTTACTTAATAGCTTACAACAAGCAATTCCTAGCGGCGCAGGTATTGTTATTCAATTTCCGTTTTATGCAGGTATTATGGCCGTTATGGTCGACAGCGGTTTAGCCCAGCAAATATCGCGTGGTTTTATTGCCGTAGCAGATGCCGATAGCTTGCCATTTTTTAGCTTTATAAGTGCAGGCCTAGTAAATATGTTTGTACCTTCTGGCGGCGGGCAATGGGCAGTACAAGCACCTATTGTTATACCCGCAGCACAAGAGCTGGGCGCCGATATATCACGCGTTGCTATGGCTGTTGCGTGGGGTGATGCGTGGACTAATCTAATACAACCTTTTTGGGCATTACCTGTACTGGCAATAGCCGGCTTAAAAGCAAAAGATATTATGGGGTTTTGTGTAGTGCAGCTATTTGTTACAGGGGTGTTCATATCACTCGTGTTGAGCTTTTACTAAACCCTCATTACGCGCAGTATTTAGGGATACTGCGCGTATAACTATTAACTCGATAAAATAGTCATCGGCAGGCTAAGTATTGGATTCTCTGAATCGGCAAAGTGCATCATTACTGCCACATGGCCTGCAACTACAATAGCGTACATAGCAGCTGAAAAACCTTGGCCGTATTTATCAAGCGGCAATAAATGCGAGTAATGTCGGCCTCGCCATTCAAACACAATTTCCAGTGCGCCAACAAACAAAAAGAACACCAGTAACATTAAGCCAAATGTATAACTAAGCCATAAGCCAAATAACACACCGAGTAAACACACACTTAAACCGACCCAAGAGCGCATTGAAAAGCTGATACTTTTTAGTACATGGCCGCCATCAAGCGGTAAAATAGGCAAAAGGTTAAACAAATTCAATAAGGCACTGAGTACTGCAACGCCGGCAAATATATCCATTTCAGTGGCGTAATAAAGCACTACACCCAGCACTGATGTAAACAAACCAAAGGCTGGCCCCATGAGGGATATAACTACATCTTGCCAGCGTGTTGTTATTTTATCGTCACTTACAGCCAACCCGCCTACAAAGGGAATAAGGTAAATACCCTTGGTTTTAATGCCAAAATATTTCATGGCCCTAACGTGCCCGTACTCATGTACCACTAAACAGGCAATTAGCATTAATGCAAATTCAATACTGAATAACCAGGCATAGCCGGCAACCGATGCACCGGCCAGTGCCACTTTAATTACTTTTGCACTTTTAAATAACTTAAAGCCCAGTGCCGCGAGCCCTAAAAAGCCTTTTTTGGGCTGGCTATTTACCGGCGCAGGTAAAGCAAGCTGTGTAGCAAACACACCATCTACAAATAACGAAAGTGATTGCTCCTGAATCTGCGAGCTATCTATACCTATTCTTTGGTTAGATAAAGCAAATTCAACATAATTATCCTTAGGGTTTTCAAATGCTATAGCTTGTTGATTATGGAATATTTGTACTATTTTTTGCCCAGATACCATAAGGGTTAATGGTTGCTCTGCAAGCATGAGGTCGATTTTTATCATGACTAAAACCAGTTAAAACAATAGCGCTAGTATACCGATGAATTAAAAAAACACGAATTGCTACAGACTATAAGCACAATAGCACTAGGAAGTTAAAAATTTATATAAAACTAAGCTGACAAAAGGCTGATCAGAAGCTACTTTTACAGTACTAATATATTAAGTAGTTACAAGGATAGAGCATGTCGATTTCGGTACCCAATATTTTAGTTGTGGATGACTCTAAGGCGATTTTAATTGTTATGGAGGCCATTTTAAATGAGCTAGGAGTCTCGAATAAAGTTACAAAATGCCTGAGTGCTCAGCAAGCGCTGACTCATGTAACTGACGATATAAACTTTTACGACATTGTATTTACAGACCTAAACATGCCCGAAATGGATGGTATGGAGTTTATAAGAAAACTAGGCGAGCTTAATTTTACAGGCGCAGTAGTTATAATTTCGGAAATGGATCACAAGGTTATTAATCTAGCTGCTAATTTAGCGCGTCATAGCAATATTCATTTAGTTGCAAATTTAGCTAAACCCGTGCAACTTAGCCATGTAAAAACTGTTTTACAAAAAGCAAAACACTTAGCCGTGCACAATGAACATTCCCATACTTCTATCTCAGAAAAAGCATTGCATGAGGCAATCAAATCAAACGAAATAACCCCTTATTATCAGCCAAAAATAAATTCTCAAACCAGTGAAATAGAAAGCATTGAAGTGTTAGCACGTATAGTTAAAACCCATACAGGCGAGATCATCGCGCCTAGCCGGTTTATTTCATTATCGGAGCAAACAGGGTTAATTAATCAAATTACTTTTAGCTTGTTTGAACAAGCCACCAGCGATTTAAAAGCCATACGCACAAGTATTGCCGCGCACCTAAAACTGGCTTTTAACCTATCACCTACGCAATTAGATGATTTAAGCTGCCCTAATAAGTTGATGCTTATTTTGCAACTCAATGAGCTTTCACCTAGTGATATTATTTTAGAGATAACCGAGCAACACGCGCTGTCTAGCCTTTCTCAGCTAGAAACACTAAACAGATTAAGAATGCATGGCTTTGGCATATCATTGGATGACTTTGGTGTGGGTTTTACCAACATTAACCAGCTTAAACGCCTGCCTTTTACTGAAATAAAAATTGACCGTACACTCATTAGCAATATTGAAACAGATAAGTTTTCGCAAGTAGTGGTGAGCTCACTCGTTGATATTGCATGTCAAGAGCAACTAGCCCTGGTGGCTGAGGGGGTTGAGCGCGCAGAGGAGTCACTCTATTTAAAAAATTACCGTACTAATTTAGCCATGCAAGGATTTTTATTTACCTGCCCTAAAGCCAAAGACGAATTTATAGAATGGGCAATAAATTGGGTAAATAGCACGGGGGGCACAATTAAACGCTAGCCTTCTCCCCGAGGTAACTAGTTTTTATCTCGGGGCGAATTATCATCTTCACTTACTATATGCTTACTGCTTGCTAAACGTTGTCGCCAGCGCTGCTTAGCAACCACACGCATATTGGTCGATTGGTCACGTTCATCAACAATTTCTAGCCCCATAAGTGCTTCTATCATATCCTCTAGGGTTACAATGCCTTGTACATCACCGTATTCATCAACAATTAAACATATGTGAGTGCGCTGCTTAAGCAAGGTTTGTAGTAACGACGACACATTATGCCCTTCGGGCACCGTATGGATAGGCTTAACTAATTTACTAATTTTATAGTCGGTGCCTAAGCGATGATAGGCCAGCATAATATCGTTTTTATGCACAAAGCCGATAATGTCATCAGCGTCTTTATCAAACACCAACACCCGCGAAAACGATGACGAGCCGTGCTCGCTCATGTATTGATCGACTGTTAACCCTTTATGTACTTTATAAAGCACAGTGCGCGGCGTCATTAAATCGCTTAATTTAGCATGCCTAAAGTGTAAAAGGTTGCGAATGATTTCAGACTCATCTTCATGGATCGCCCCTGTTTCGGTGCCTATATCTGCCATGGCTTCTATTTCTTGGCGAATATAAAAAGCCTCATCGTGCTTAGCCCCCATTAAATTAGTGAGCTTTTGGGCGAACCACACAAATGGCTTTAGCGATATCACTAAAAAACGTAAAGAGTAAGTGACGCTAGGCGTTAAAGCACGCCAATAGTTGGCCCCTAACGTTTTGGGAATAATCTCTGAAAGTACCAATACTAAGAGTGTCATTATCGCAGAGGCAATACCAACCGCCGCATCTGAAAAAACCACAGCCGCTTGCGCGCCCACGCCAGCAGCTCCCGCAGTATGAGCAACAGTGTTGAGCGTTAGTATTGCAGCAAGCGGTTGATCTACATTATTTTTTAGCTTTTCTAGTTGCTTAGCAAGTTCAGGTTGGTTTTTACGTAAAAGCGCCACGTAACTTGGCGAAATACTCAACAACACTGCTTCCATAACAGAACATAAAAAAGAAATGACGATGGCAGCAACCATGTACACAATCAGTAAAGTCACTTTTTCTCCGATGAGTTGAACATATGGGCATGGTAACAATACATGCTATATTTGGCCAAATAACTATCAATAATAGGCACAAATATGAGAATTAGCTCACCTTGGACCACAAAAAATAAATTACTAAAACAAGCAGCTACCTTTTTTGCTCTTGGCAGCTTGAGTTTGACTGCAATAGCAGCCCCGCTTGATAAATCAAATATCGAGTTTATTGGCCCTTTAGGCGAAAACATGCAAGTTAAGCCATTTCAAACGCCACACGGCCAAGCCATTATTAATAACTTATTAGAGCAGCTGCAGCGTAATACGCAAAGCGTGTCTGTCTTTGGTAAAAAGCATAGCTGGCAGCCGTTTAATAAAGTAAACGCACTGACTTTAGGTGGCCTACAAGCGCTTAAGTTCAATATCGAAACAAGGCGCTTTAGCCAAGGCACATTAACGATAAAAGGGATAGAGAACGCTCAGTTGTTTATCGATGCTAAGCTTCAAAAAGGGGATAACCACACTTATTCTTTATCGTTAACGAATGGCTCTCATAGTGTGATTTTAGTCGCGCAACAAGTAGCTAACTGGAACAACGTTTCCCTCGATTTTAAACCCAACGCCGACAGTGACAACATTACAATTAACACCTCTACAACTCGGCGACTTTCTGCCGTTCAGCTTTTTGATGCCCCCACGGTTAGTGGGCTTTCTTTAGCGCCCGATGCTAAACAATATGTTACCAGCACACGCAGCTATTCAAATAAAACAACTAACCAGGCAAACGTGGTAACCGAGCTTAAAAATAGCCAAAATCAAACCTTGTATCGCTTTGAAGGCCAACAGCCAAGCAATATAGCGTGGAGCCCCGATAATAAATTTTTAGTTTATACGTTAGGGAATGATCTAAAACAGCTAAACCGTAAAAACCTCAGTATTAAAACCTTAGCCGAAGGGCTAGAAGGCGCGAGTAACTTTAATTTTTATGATAACAGCAGCCTCATTTTCAGTTGGTCTAAATCACCCGAAGACAACAACAGCTTAACTAAGCATTACAAGGGGCTTCAAGATAGGTGGTCATACGCACGAAACGTAAGCCAACTTTATATGCTAGATACACACAGCGGCTTAATTAAAGCGCTTAGCCAAGGGCCAATTTCGCATAGCTTTGAAGATGCGCACACTAATCGTGGCAAGGTACTCATGAGTCGCCAAGTTATGGTTATGCAAGCCAGCACCCATCCAGAAACTGAACTGATGGAGCTTGACTTAGAATCGAACAAAATAATGTCTTTTGGTAAATTTAAAACCTTTAATCATGCAAAGTACGCCAACAAAGATGTGTACGTTGTTGCTGGCCCAGACTTTAAAAATGGCGCAGGCCGCGCCCTTCCAAAAGGGATGTTAGCTAATAATTACGACGGTCAGTTGTACTTACTTAGCGATAACGGTAAAAACGTAAAAGCGCTAAGTAAACAGTTTGACCCCGCTATAGATGAATTACATGTGCTTGATAACGGCGATGCGCTTATAAAAGTAACCGAGCAAGATACCCAACCTTTGTATTTATTCGACTTAAGCAAACAGCGCTTTAAAAAGCTTAATACAGGTCTAGATATCGTCGAGCAGTTTAGCTATTCGCGCGAGAGAAACCCGCAAGTACTTCTTAGCGGTACCACAGCATCTACGCCGCAGCAACTTAAACGCTTAAATATTAGTAAAAACAAAACAGATCTTATTTGGGATTCTAAGCCGCTTGCTTACGCTAATACACAAATCCCAACCCTAGAAGAGTTTAATTTCACAAATAAAGACGGCGTAGAAATAACAGGGCGTGTATACCTACCTACTAACCTAGATAAAACTAAAAAACACCCTGCACTTGTATATTACTACGGCGGTACTTCACCTGTTACTCGTGGCTTTACAGGTCGATACCCGTTCAACTTATGGGCAGAAAATGGCTATGTTGTTTATGTATTACAGCCCACAGGAGCAACAGGGTTTGGACAAAAGTTCTCTGCACAGCACGTCAACGCCTGGGGCGATTATACCGCTAGCGATATAATACAAGGAACCCAAGCCTTTTTGAAAAAATACGATTTTGTTGATAGCAAAAAAGTGGGTAATTTAGGCGCCTCATACGGGGGGTTCATGACCATGCTACTTGCTACCAAAACAGACATGTTTAGTGCATCTATTGCACACGCGGGCATATCAAACTTAACCTCATATTGGGGCGAAGGTTGGTGGGGGTATTTATACTCAGGCGAAGCCTCTAAAAATAGCTTTCCATGGAATAACGCTAAACTGTACAGCGATCACAGCCCTGTATTTCATGCCGATAAAGTAACAACACCTTTGCTGCTTTTACATGGCGATAGCGATACCAATGTACCTATTGGCGAGAGTTTAACCATGTATACTGCCTTAAAGCTCTTAAATAAAGATGTAGATCTAATTGAATACAAAGGCGCCGACCATCAAATTTTTGCTCGTGATAAGCGCTTTGATTGGTGGAACACTATGCTTGCTTATTTTGATAAACATCTAAAAGGCGAACCACAGTGGTGGGATGCTATGTACTCAGATAAGTAACACAGCGCTCAGCACATTTTACTAGGTGTGCTGAGCTTAACCCCATAAACAGGTGCTTTATGAGGCGCCTTTTATATTTGAAACATAAAGTTACCGAAAAGTTACAGCCCCCTCTTCTCAGCATTAAACGATTGGTGCTACCATACAGAGCTATAAATATACAAAAATAAGTCCTATGGCAATTAACGTTTTATTGGTTGAAGACGACGAGCTACTCGTTAAGCGCATCCAAAATCACTTTACAGACACCGAATTTTCGATAGAAATAGACTCCACAGGTGCTGATGCCCTAAACATAGTTAGGCAACGTGTAAACCTGCGCAGTGCTATTTCTCTTGCCATTATTGATATTGTATTACCCAAGCGTGATGGGTTGCAGCTTGCCAAAGAGCTCAACACTTTGACCGATATCGGCGTCATTGTTTTATCCAGCCGCGACTCACAAGCCGATCGTATTGCAGGGCTTGCCCAAGGCGCTGATGATTATATTTGCAAGCCTGTTGACTTATTAGAGCTTGAGCTACGCATGCGTGCGCTTTATAAACGTATTGCAATTAATCAAGACGATGACGAAAGCGAAGAATTTATAGAATACGCCGACTTTAAACTTCACCCCGACAATCGAACATTAATTACCTCATCAGGTACTGAATCGCGCTTAACCGAAGCCGAGCACAAAGTGCTAATTTGTTTAATTAGCAACGCAGGCAAAGCCACCTCGCGTGAGAAAATATCAGAAGAAATAGGTCAGCCCGATTGGAGCCCAAATGATCGCACTGTGGATGTTTTAATTGGCCGTTTGCGTAAAAAGCTCTACGATGAAAAAGACCAAAAACGCATTGTTACCGTGCGTGGCAAAGGCTATATGCTGTCAATTTAGCGCATTAAAATTTAACATAGTAGAAATACGCCGAGCTTAACACCTTACAATAATTAAGCCTTATTGCGGTTCGGTATTATTTAGTTAACTGCGCTAGCAACCGCTCGAAAGCGCGGTAATTTAGCGCCTCTTTTAGCTCTTCTAAACTAATGTGTTCTGCGCCTTTTAAATCACTAATCGTACGTGCCACTTTAATGACCCTATGGTAAGAGCGCGGTGATAACGACAGTTTTTCGCTGGCTCGTGCTAAAAACTGCAACTCAGCAGGCGCAAGCTCACAATGTATATTCATTTCTTTGTTATTTAAACGCGCGTTAACCTTACCTTGGCGCTTTAACTGTATATGGTATGCAGCTTCCACTCTCTGCCTAACTTGAGCACTGCTTTCTTCGGGCTGAGTACTTTGCAGCTCAACACTGGTTAAACGGGGCAACTCAATTTGCAAATCGATACGGTCGATAAACGGGCCTGAGACGCGAGATAAATAACGCATAACTTGATCAGGTGTTGCTCGCTTGTCATTATGGCACCCTGTCGGGCTAGGGTTAAGTGCAGCTATTAGCTGAAACTGCGCCGGAAACTCCATTTGCCTTGCTGCACGGGAGATAACCACAGAGCCGGTTTCCATAGGCTCACGCAAAGAATCAAGCACCTTACGTTCAAATTCCGGAAGCTCGTCTAAAAACAACACCCCGTTATGCGCAAGTGAAATTTCACCCGGCTTAGGGTTTGAAGAGCCACCGACTAAAGCAACTGCTGAGCAAGTGTGGTGGGGGTTTCGAAACGGCCGCTGGCGCCAATTATTTAAATCGATAGATTGACCAATAATAGAGTAAAGTGCAGCGGTTGATATTGCCTCATCGTCAGACATAGTTGGCATTATGGTTGCCATTCGCTGAGCAAGCATAGACTTACCCGTACCAGGTGGACCTAAAAAAAGTAAGTTATGACCTCCAGCGGCGGCTATTTCTAGCACTCGCTTAGCACCGGGTTGGCCTTTAACATCACTTAAATCGAGCAAAAAGTCGGGAGACTGGGCGCAATCAGGGTATTCAATATTTAAAGGTAAAGGCTGCTGATTTAATAAATCACCCCACACTTCTTGTAATGAATTAACCGCTTTGCGTTTAACGCCGTTCACCAAACTTGCGAGGCTGTCGTTGGTAAAAGGTAAAAAGCAGCAGCGGTTTTGCTCTTTTGCTGCAAGTACAGAGGGCAAAATGGCATTTACGCCACGCACTTCGCCATTGAGTGCAAGCTCTCCGTAAAACTCGTATTTATGTATATCAGGACATACAACCTGCCCAGAGGCCACTAAAATACCTACCGCAATGGCTAAGTCAAAGCGCCCACCATCTTTAGGTAAATCGGCAGGCGCTAAATTTACGGTAATGCGCTGATCGGGGAAACCAAATTGAGAGTTTTCTAGGGCGCTACGCACCCTATCTTTTGACTCTTTAACTGAGGCCTCAGGAAGCCCAACAATATTAAATGCCGGTAAACCATTACCAAGGTGTACCTCTACAATAACCTCAGGGGCGTTTATACCCACTTGGGCACGAGAATAAATGCGAGCTAGCGACATTCCTTATCCTAATTAATGGTTTAATTAATTAGTTTAGTCAGAATATTTAAAAACGTGTACTGTGATTTGCCATTTAATAGCTGCAATACGAAGCAATAAGGTGGTTAGCATTGCCATTACCATGGCAAGTTCAGTCGCTAACGCAAAGTGAATACCCAAAGTATAAACAACACCGCCTGCAATACAGGTAATTGCGTATAGCTCGCCTTTTAGCAGCATAGGAATTTCGCGGGCAAGCACATCTCGGAGCATGCCACCAAAGCAACCGGTAATTACACCCATAATAATGGCGGTCATATTTGGCATGCCGGCAAGTAATGCTTTTTGGGTACCCATAACCGCAAAAAATGCTAATCCAAATGCATCGGCAATTTGTAATGTGTAATGTGGAATCGACTTTTGCTTGTTAATAAGCCGAGTGGTAATAAATACCGCTGCTAAAATAGCATAAAAAAAGCTTTGGTCGTGTAACCAAAATACCGGAACATCCAATATAAGGTCACGAACCGTACCGCCTCCAATCGCTGTTACAGCAGCTAATACTACAACACCAAAACCATCCATTTTCTTTTCGTGTGCAACCAATGTACCCGTAATAGCAAACACGGCAATGCCAATTAAATCAAACCAGTGGTAAAGCTCAGTCATGTGTAACACACCCAAAATTATTTGTGCCGTTTTAACACAAACTATACAAAGTTTTAAGTAATAACACTTTTTTCGGAAAATTTATAACGTGTATAAAACACTATTTTGGGAGGCATAAATTTATGAGGGGTGTTATTTCAGTGATTGCGGGAGCCAGAGTTTATGGAGAGTGAATGCCTCACGCAGTGAAGACAACCTTTGCTGGCTAATGGAGAGCTGAGACCGACGAGCTATTCATTTCACTGAATTTTAGGCATAAAAAAACACTCATATAGAGTGTCGCTTCATTCTAACTTTTTATTTCAGTGGTTGCGGGAGCCGGATTTGAACCGACGACCTTCGGGTTATGAGCCCGACGAGCTACCAGGCTGCTCCATCCCGCGCCTGAAATATGCATACTTATTTAGCGTTGCTTACATTACAACGAGGCTGCCAACTTCCTAAAAGAAATTGGTTGCGGGAGCCAGATTTAAAACGACTACCTTTGCTGGCTAATGAAGAGCTGAGACCGACAAGCTTTTCTTTAACTAACATTTTACAGTAACCTCAAACCCCTAAAGGAAATTGGTTGCGGGAGCCGGATTTGAACCGACGACCTTCGGGTTATGAGCCCGACGAGCTACCAGGCTGCTCCATCCCGCGCCTGTAATTTCTTTGAAATAGTTTCGTGTTAATAACGAGCCTGTTTCGAAGAGAGCGCTATAATATAGGAATAAACTTATATTGCAAGGCTTTCACTCGTTAATTGCGTTCAACCGAACAAAAAGCAACCAAACCACTCTTTAAATCGCTATCTTTGATGCGGGCTTATCATTTTTTGAAACTCCCAATCTGGGTGTCCCATCACAATAAAATCTGGATTTTCGGTGCTCTCACGCTGGTTATATGTAAGCGGGTTAAATTCTGCATCGGTAATACACCCGCCTGCCTCTTCTACAATCACTTGTGACGCGCCGGTATCCCACTCGCCAGTAGGGCCAATTCGTAAAAAGCAGTCGGCTTTACCCTCGGCAACAATACATGCTTTTAGCGAGCACGAGCCTACAGCAATAGTGGCAAATTGCGTATTTAAATACTGACTGACCGCTTCAATTTTTTGTCTACGGCTTACTGCTAGCGTTAGGTTATCGGGTGTTGCTACCGACATTTTTGTATCGCTACCATTTTCTCGTTTAAATGCCCCCTGATTAGCAGTAGCAAAGTAAGTAATGCCTTTTGCTGGCCAATGAATCACACCTAAAACGGGATGGTTATTTTCAATAAGCGCAATATTAACGGCAAAGTCACCACTTTCTAAAATAAACTCGCCCGTGCCGTCCATCGGATCTAATAACCAGTAGCGTTGCCAGTCTTGTCTTTGGGCAAGTGCCGGAATAGGCGTCTCTTCTGACATAATAGGAATCTCGGGCGCAAGGTCTTTTAAACCAGCAACGAGCACATCGTTAGACGCTAAGTCTGCTTTTGTGACGGGCGTAGCGTCTGACTTTTCTTGTTGGCCAATATCATCTTTTTTATAAATAGCCATAATGGCATCGCCTGCTCGTTGTGCAAGCTCTATACAAGGCTCTAGTAGTTTATTCATTTGCAGCTCCAGACGCTAAATACTTATTTAATAATAACAAAGCGGCAACACTGCGAGCTTCGGTAAAATCGCCTTGTTCTAATAATGACTGCCAATCTGTTAATGGCCACTTAACAACCACTAGCGGTTCAGGCTCATCCCCTTCTAACGTTTGCGGGTATAGCTGCTTAGCAAATAAAATATGCATAGTTGCGTTAAAGTAACTTGGCGCCATTGATACAACTTTTAATGGCTCAAAAAATTCGGCGCCAAAACCCACTTCTTCTTTAAGCTCTCTGTTTGCAGCTTGTTGGGGCGTTTCGCCTGGGTCTATTAAGCCTTTAGGAAAACCTAATTGGTAGTCGTTCGTGCCTGCACAATACTCACGTACCAGTAGCATTTCGTTGTCCGCAGTTATTGGCACAATCATTACAGCCCCACGGCCACCGCCACGTATTCGCTCATACTGGCGCTCTTCGTCATTAGAAAACTTAAGCTCTAATGATTCAACAGTAAATAAACGGCTTTTAGCAACTACATTATTACTAATAATTTGCGGTGGAGTTGGGTGCTTTTTCTGTGTCATTGGCGTTATTTTGCTATCATGGCAGTTGTGCTTAATCATAAACTTTTCACAAGGAAAAGCCCATGCTAAATTGGTCAAAAATCGATACCGTTTTACTCGATATGGACGGAACATTACTCGATTTGCATTTCGATAGTCACTTTTGGCTTAATGTTGTTCCAGAACAACTTGCACGCACTCGCAATATCACCCTTGATGAAGCAAAAGCCGATATGCACAAGCGCTACCAAGCGGTAAGTGGCCAAATACAGTGGTATTGTTTAGATTATTGGGAAGAACAGTTAAAGTTGCCGATAATGGAACTAAAACGTCAAACCCAACACCTAATAAAAGTACGCGAAGATGTGCCTCACTTTTTAACTGAGTTAAAAAAAGCAGGTAAAGAGCTGATTTTGTTAACTAACGCTCACCCAGAAAACGTCATGCTTAAATTTGAGCACACCGCGATAGATAATTATTTAGATGGCGTGGTGTCGACCCACCAATACGGCGTGAGTAAAGAGCAGCAAAGTTTGTGGCATCAAGTACAAAAAGATTTAGGGTTTAATAAGCAGCGCACTTTGTTTGTTGATGACAGTGTGCCTGTTTTAAATGCAGCCCGAGAATACGGCATTGAACATTTACTTGCGGTTGCTAACCCTGATAGTAAGCAACCACATAATGTAATAGCCGATTACTTAAACGTAACCGACTACCGCACTATTATATAATTAGCTTTTTGGGTAACGAGCTTCCAAACCTTGGTATACTAACTTTGCAAAGTCGGCATGTTCGGTATCAAGGCTTTTTACGACTTCAACCAAATGCTCGTTATCTTCTTGACCGTTCCACACTTTAATGTAGCTGCCATCTTTGTAGCCATGATCTTGGCGGAAAAAGTTTAAGGTATTTTTACCTACGTAACCTCGGTATAAATCGTCTATATTCATACCAATTTGCGCCATACAGCCTGCAAATGCAGCGGCGTTAAAGGTTTTATCAGCAACGGCTGATGCTGCTAATATTTCAAGTGTTTGTTTAAAGTCATCAGCTTGCTCAGGCGCATTAAGTTGCTGCTCTAACTGCTTTGCTAACGCTTCATAACTTGTAGTGCCGTCTATTCTTAGCGATAAACCAAAGTGAAATATATCAACCAATTCTAAAATGACTTGCTCAGTATCTGGGGTTTGCTTTTTCCACCACTTCCAACCGTAGTGGTCTAGCATTTCTGCACACTCTACCCAAATGGCTCTATACCACTCAAAACCTTGGCTAAACCATTGCTCATGAACCTTAGTATTCATGGCATTTTGCATTTCTAGCATAACGACTAGCTTATTTAAATTGGCAGACATATTCATTCCTGACGTTTTTGATTGGTGTAATAGTACAGATAAAAAAAGCGCAATGCATCAGCACTATTTTAATAATTCTGGTTTTACTTTGAGCCGCTAAAATCAGCCCAAGATTCAATTAAATCTATAAAATCTTCAAAGCCACAACCACTCACTAGGCCATTTTCTTCAAGCATTAAGTCATCATCTTGATAGGCAACTAAGTCTTCACTGTCTTGGTGTAGGGCATGGGCTTCAAATAAGGCTTCGTCTTTAGAGAGTATTAAGTCTATTTCTTGGCCTTTTAACGTTATTGGCTCGTAGCTTGTTTTAACTGAGTTGATAAGTGCTTGTACCATCGCCACTTTTTCTTTGCCAATTTCTTCATTTAACCAGCGGCCAATTAGGGCATGCTCGCTGCTTATTTTAATGCGCAGCCCGCTAATAGGGTCGCGTATAAATTGATATTCCATAATTTTTACTTGTAAAACGCTAATGCACTAATTATACCCATAAATAGCCCTGAACACTGCCCCTAAAACGCAAAATAGCGCCAATGGGCGCTATTTAAATAGGTGGCATAAAAGCTAACTTCGCGATCTAAAACGTGCAGCATCTATAATCGACCATAAATAAATAATAGGCACCAGTACAAAGCCTACCAATACATAAATAAGTGCGTAACTAATTATAATAGCTAGCGCAAAGAAGATAGCAGCTAAAATACGCCCTTGTACCAGTTGCCCTAAACCAGGAAAAAATATATTACACAACGCCGCAATTACATTACCGCCAGAACCTTGATCAGCCATACTCACCTCTGTAGTTAATTAATTTTAAATTTTAGTTATTTACTTACTATCACACTTTATGCCAATTTTTTAAAGCTTAAAAATCAATTAGTTAAACTAGCATAAAATAACTGATTTAGTCTTTTTTACTAAATATAGGTCAATTTGATTATTTTTATTCTTAATTACAGTTACTTAACAGCATGAATAAACAGTTAAGCAACTAGTTTTACAAGTATTTTTAGAATAGCTGTTCATAAAAACAGTATTTTATTTAGCCTAACAAAAACACCTGTTATACTCCCTCTCATTATTGATTGAAAAGGCGTAACGATGGACGTTTCTGAATTACTCGATGGCTTAAATGACAAACAACGCGATGCCGTTGCAGCCCCACTACAAAACATGCTGGTATTAGCAGGTGCTGGTTCGGGTAAAACACGTGTTTTAGTTCATCGTATCGCATGGTTAATGCAGGTTGAGCAAGCTTCTGCTTATAGTATTTTTGCGGTTACCTTTACTAATAAAGCCGCTAAAGAAATGCGCACCCGTGTTGAAGAAACCCTAAAAGCCCCCGTGGGAGGCATGTGGATTGGTACATTCCATGGTTTATCACACCGTATTTTGCGCGCTCATCATCGTGAAGCAAACCTACCAGAAGCCTTTCAAATTTTAGACTCTGACGATCAGCTAAGAATGATCAAGCGCTTATTAAAATCAATGAATATTGATGATAAAAAATGGCCAGCTAAACAATTTGGCTGGTATATCAGCGCTAAGAAAGATGAAGCCCTGCGTCCTAAAGATATTCAAGCCTACGATATAAACGAGCAAATGATGCTGCGTGTATATGCAGCCTATCAAGAAGCATGTGACCGCGCTGGTTTAGTCGATTTTGCAGAAATACTGCTACGTAGCTACGAGGTTCTTAAAAATAACCCTACGCTACTTCGCCATTACCAGCAGCGCTTTGCCCACATGCTGGTAGACGAATTCCAAGATACCAATACCATTCAATACGCATGGTTAAAGCTACTTGCAGGCGATACGCAAAGCATTATGATTGTAGGCGACGATGACCAAAGTATTTACGGTTGGCGCGGCGCTAAAATAGAAAATATAAAGCGTTTTTTAACCGATTTTGATGCTGAAACTATTCGCCTTGAGCAAAACTATCGCTCAACCGCAACCATTCTAAAAGCATCTAATGCGCTTATAAAAAACAATGCAGAGCGCATGGGTAAAAGCTTGTGGACCGATGGCAACGAAGGCGAGCCTATATCAATTTATGCAGCCTTTAACGAGCTAGACGAAGCCCGCTTTGTAAGTAGTAAGCTACGCAGCTGGTTAAATGCCGGTAATGCGCTGCAAGACGCCGCCATTTTATACCGTAGCAACGCGCAATCTCGTGTACTCGAGGAAGCCATGCTTCAAGAAGGCTTAAAATACCGTATTTACGGCGGTATGCGTTTCTTCGAACGTCAAGAAATTAAAGACGCGCTATCGTACTTACGATTGGTAGGAAACCGCCAAGACGACGCCGCATTTGAGCGTGTAATTAACACCCCTGCGCGCGGTATTGGCGATAAAACACTTAGCCATATACGCGACTGTGCGCGTGCTGAGTCGCTGCCTCTTTGGTACGCTGCTAAAGCAATTGTTGAACAACAGCATTTATCGGGTCGTGCGGCAAGCGCTGTTACAAAGTTTGTAGAGTTGGTAGAACACATAGAAGATAAAATCAGCGACCTGACACTACAAGAGCAAGCCAAGTACACTATTCAAACGTCTGGTTTAATGGCTATGTATCAGGCTGAAAAAGGCGAAAAAGGCCGCGCTCGCGTAGAAAACTTAGAAGAGCTTATCAGTGCATGCGATCAGTACGAGCTCCCTGAAGAAGAAGAGTTTAGCTCACCACTACAGGGCTTTTTAGCCTACACCTCACTTGAATCTGGTGAAGGCCAAGCGGATGAGCACGAAGACGCTGTACAAATGATGACTCTTCACTCTGCTAAAGGATTAGAGTTTCCACTTGTGTTTATGGTGGGCGTTGAAGAAGGTATGTTCCCATCGCAGCAAAGTAATGAAGAATCAGGGCGCTTAGAAGAAGAACGCCGCCTCTGTTACGTGGGTATGACCCGTGCAATGGACAAGCTTTACATAAGCCATGCCGAAAGCCGCCGTTTATACGGCCAAGAAAAGTACCATAGCCCATCACGATTTTTACGCGAAATACCCGAAGACTGCGTAGAAGAAATTCGTATTAAAACGCAGGTATCGCGACCACCTGCTGCAGGGCGCTTTAGCGCGTCAGTAAGCCATGCAGCTTTTGAAGAAAGTGGGTTTAACTTAGGTCAACGTGTACTGCACGCTAAATTTGGTATTGGCACTGTGCTAAATTACGAAGGCAGTGGCGCACAATCGCGTGTACAAGTTAACTTTGACGACCTTGGCAGCAAATGGCTAGTGACCGCATATGCACGACTTCAAGCTGTATAAGCACTATGTTGAACAATTAACACAGCAACTAACTGACGCAAAACATCGTCAGTTAGTACTTATTACAGGCCAAGCCGCTTGGTGCTACGAGCTACTAAGCGCATTAACAGACTCAGATAATGTAAAGCTGCTGTCAAACAGCGGCATTGCTAATTCAAGTTGGCCTGAGCATACCCATGAACTACTTGGGCAAGAGTTTATTCATGCCGTTTATGATGGCTATAGTGGCATTTACCCCGATAAACTTGCTGCCCTTGCCGGTACCATAAAAGCAGGCGGTTTGTTATTTTTATTACTGCCTGACTTACAACGTTTAGCCTCTTGGCAAGACCCTGCACTTAAAAGCGTGCAATCTCATGGAAGTAGTAATCGGCAAAGCTATTTTAATTTACGTTTTTCTCGCCTTTTACAAACGCTACCCGTCATACACTTTGATGAACACACTGACTTTAAACAGCCGCCGATCAAAAGCAATGTAACAAATAAAATTGAGTATCAGGCGCAGCAACAATGCGTTGAACAAATAATTAAGGTGGCCACAGGCCGCGCGAACAGGCCTTTAATTATTAATGCCGACAGAGGGCGCGGAAAATCAGCCGCGCTTGGTCTGGCAGCCGCAGCATTACATGATAAAAAAATCATTGTATGCGCAACACAATTCAGAGCCACCCATAGCTGTTTTAAGCATTTAGCTAAAACCTTACAGGTTGAATACAAGGCTCAGCAAAAACATTTAACTAATTTACAGTACATGGCCCCAGATGCACTGCTTAATCAGTTGCCGCCTTGTGATCTATTACTGGTCGATGAAGCCGCCGCAATCCCTGTACCACTACTATTAGCCATGTTAAAGCACTACCCGCGTATAGTCTTTGCAAGCACCTTGGTAGGTTACGAGGGTAATGGCCGAGGCTATACCATTCGTTTTACGCAACATATAAAAGCAAATTACAAAGCGGCAAAAGTTGTAAACTTAGAAGACCCTATACGTTTTGCTAAGGGCGACCCTCTTGAGCAACAGGTACGCACACTCTTTGCTTTAGATGCACAATATAACGAATACCCGCCCGCATTAAGTAGCATTGAGCACGTTGAAGTCACTCAACAGCAACTCGTTGACAATGAGCCTTTACTGCAGCAAATAGTTGCGCTGCTCGCACTTGCCCATTATCAAAGCAGTGTTAACGATTTACGCCACTTTCTTGATGCCCCAGCGCAAAGACTGTTTATTAGTAGATGCCAGATGCATGTTGTGGGAGTGTGTTTAATAGCCGTTGAAGGCGGTATGGATGCAGAGTTAGCTAAGCAAGTAATCAGTGGTGAGCGGCGCCCACAAGGGCATTTAATGGCACAATCACTCGCGCAATTAAGCGCACAGCCAAGCTATTTAACAAAACAAAGCGCACGCGTTATTCGTATAGCTGTTGCACCTAACCTGCACCAACAAGGCGTAGGTAAAGCATTACTAGCGCATTGCCAGCATCAGCTAACACCCACCTGTAGTTATATAGGTGCAAGTTTTGGGGCTACAGCCGGGCTTTTACATTTTTGGCAATCTCAAGGCTTTAGTACTGTTAAGCTAGGTTATCAGCGAGATAAAAGCACCGGTGAGCACTCAGCCCTTGTTGTTAAAGCATTAGACACATCCCCGCAGGGCTTACATACCTTAACTCAGCAATTTAAAAGTGATTTGTTTTATGGTTTATTAACGCACTTTAGCCAGCTCGACAGTGAGTTAGTCAGTGAGCTAATAAGTAAATTTAGCGATGAATCTAGCGTGCCCAGCCCACCTATAAACACTCCAATTAGTACAATAAATCGCTTTAATACCGCGCCAAAACTATGGTATTTATTTAACCACTCACCGTCCTGCCTAATGGCAACTAAAAGTGAAGTTCGCCACTTGCTGATACAAATGGTATTACAAAACCACAATAATGAGCAGCTAATCAAACAACACCGCTTAAGTGGGAAAAAAGCATTAGAGCAACAATTTAAACTCGCTGTTAAATCACTAATTAAAAAACCACCCAACCTTTAAGCTATTTATCTATTTTGTTCTATCCTTAAAGCATTACAAGGCAATTAAAGATAAAGGTATGGAATTCATAAACTTTCAAGTGGGCTGTAAAACCATTTCACTTAAAATTCTCGATATTTTACTCACCGAGCGGTTTGATAATAACCTCACTACATTGCCAAATAACAATAAGAGCTTTATTGGTGTAAAAGACTACATGGAAACACCTACGCCAGTGTTCGACCTAGGTGTTATTTTAAATGGCAGCTCTACAGAGCAAAGTAATAAAAAAGCACTTAATGAGCTAAGAACCTGGCAAACCTCGCTTAATGATTGGTTTAGCCAATTTGAAAAAAGCATCGCGCAGCAGAGCCAGATAATAACGAACGATAAAACTCAGCTGCACAACATCGCCGTATTTTATAAAGAGTTTAAAACCGACAACAGTGACCTAAAAACTATCATAGAAAAACTTGATGAGCCTTTTCAAGCGCTAGTTACAACAACAGATCAGGCAGTTAGTGCTCATAGCGAGCAAGACTATAAACAAGCCAGTAAATATGTAGCGAGTATAAAGCGCAACAGCTTCATGCAATTGCAACGACTGTTTGATGCGGCAAAAGAGCAAATAACACTCGACTATAAACCTATTATTGTTTTTACTACTAAAGACGGGCTCAACCCATATATCGGGTTACTAGTAGATAAAGTAGAGGACAATATAGATTATAAAAAAGAAGACATTAAGCCACTCGATAAATTAACCGAAGTAGGCTTTGATATAGACCCGCAAACCAAAGGCATGATGCGAGGGCTAATAAAGCTAGCCGAAAAACACAGTGTTTTAATAGACCCTAGCGCAATATTTAGACCTGATCATTTAGCACAAGAGAAAGACGAAGAAACACAAGCGTATGGTTTATTCTAAAAATAAAAAGCCGAGAAGATTCTCGGCTAATTAACTTATAGCAACACTTTATACAGTAGCAATAATATCTTCAACTGATAAACGCGCTTTAGGTTTGCCAAAGTTCCAGTCTTCTTCTTCAACAGGGTAACCCATTGCAAGTGCCACTTCACAAATATGGCCATCTAGCTCTTCGCTAAACTTCTCGCCAATTAACTCTGGGTCAACACCTTCCATGGGTGTAGATGCAATATTTAAACGCGCCAGTGTATGCATAATGTTACCCAGTGCTAGGTAAACTTGTGCTTTAGTCCAGCTGCCATTATAGCCATTTTCATCTGTATTCATTTCTGCAAAAGCATAAGCACCCATAAAGCTCTCACGTAACTCTACTGGTAAATGACCAGAGCTCACTTCGACATCCACACGTTTAACAAACTTCTCCTTAGTAAATTTAGGATCATAAGCTAATAACAGCGTATGCGATGCTTCTTTTGCATGAAGTTGATTGAATTGATGCTTGTTAGCAAATGTATCGTGTAAACGCTGCTTTGCTTCGTCACTTTCTACCAATACAAACTTCCAAGGTTGAGAGTTGATCGAAGAAGCAGACAAGCGAATAGCTTCTTTAATTACGTCAATATCTGCTGATGAAATACGTTTGTTCACATCGTACTTTTTAGCCGTATAACGGTTATGTAAGTCTTTAATAATCTGATGAGACATGCTTTTCTCCACTTTGTGAGGTGTGTAAATACAAGATGGAGCAAGTCTATAGTACTTGATGCCAATTGATAATTAGCAGAATAGTTAAAAGACTTTCTAAAAAAAATTGATAATAGACCAAACCCATATCATTTTGGGTAACAGTTTTATTGCTGCGGGTAACCCTGCTCGTGAAATAAGGACACTGTAATTATAATCGACGCTTTTTAGCATCGGCATTAGCTCGATCGACCTATATGATGAGCTTAAATAAATATGTATCACATGTACGAACTGGCTTTCCTGCACTCGTAAAAAAGCCAACTATTACTAGTCGGGCTTACTTGTATTTGAGCCTGGCGATGTCGTAGTACCCACAGCGATGGAGAGACACATAGCAAAGTATTCTTAATGTTTTTTAATGGGATTCACTGAGCACTGAGGTGGTCGTCGCGTTCTTTTCCCCGTGGGTTTCGTGATACTCAACCCACGCTACGAAGTACTGGTTGACGCTGTGCAGCTGATAGTTAACGGCTGATAGCTACTATTTTCACTTTCTTACAGACGTAAAAAAGCCCGACTATTACTAGTCGGGCTTTCTTGTATTTAGAGCCTGGCAATGTCCTACTTTCACATAGCAAATGCTACACTATCATTGGCCGGGGCTCGCTTCACTACTGAGTTCGTCAATT